>CAZUTZ010000520.1:0-1505 GCA_964623655.1 uncultured Wenzhouxiangella sp. | reverse complement strand
GGCCGGTCCGCGAACTCAGGGACCTGCTCAACACTTACCTTGAGCCGGAGCAGGTCGCTCTGGTGTTGCGCGCCTATGAAACGGGTGCTGAGGCACACAAGCATCAGACCCGTCGCTCCGGCGAGCCTTACATCATGCATCCGGTCGCGGTCGCCCGTATCCTGGCCGGGATGCGGATGGACCATCAGACCATCTCGGCTGCCATCCTCCATGACACGATCGAAGACACGCCGGTAGAGCGGGCCGACCTGGTGCGCGAGTTCGGCGAAGACGTCGCCAAACTGGTCGACGGTGTCACCAAGCTCGACAAGATGAAGTTCCGCACCCGGCTGGAAGCCGATGCCGAGAGCTTCCGCAAGCTGTTGCTGGCCATGAGCCGCGACTTGCGCGTGATTTTCATCAAGCTGGCTGATCGCACCCACAATATGCGCACGATTGGCGCGATGTCAGACGGCTCGCGCCGGCGCATTTCGCGTGAAACCCTGCAGATCTATGCTCCCATCGCTGATCGGCTCGGCATGAACGTGCTCAAAGAAGAGCTCGAAGATCTCGGTTTCGCCAATCTGTATCCCAACCGCCATCGGGTGATCCAGAACCGGGTCGCCAAGCTGGCCGGCAACCGCCAGGAAGTCATCGACTCGATTACCTCCGCGCTGAAAAAACGCCTGGGCGAGGCCGGCATCCCGTGCCGCATCGAAGGGCGCACCAAGACCCCCTACAGCATCTACTGCAAGATGCGCGACAAGAACGTGCCTTACGAGCGGGTCATGGATGTTTATGCCTTCCGGGTGGTGACCCATTCCGAGCCGCACTGCTACCAGGCCCTGGGCGTGGCGCATTCGCTTTACCAGCCCAAGCCCGGCAGCTTCAAGGACTACATCGCCCTGCCGAAAGCCAATGGTTACCAGTCGCTGCATACGGTGCTGAATTCGCCGTTCAACGTCCCGATCGAGATTCAGATCCGGACCGAGGAAATGGACCTGGTGGCCGAGAAAGGAGCGGCGGCACACTGGCTGTACAAGGCCACGCCAGACCGCTCAACCGCAGTGCGCGCCCGCGAATGGCTGTTGAAACTGGTTGAAACCCAGTCGCGCGCGCAAGACTCCAACGAGTTCATGGATTCGGCCCGGGCCGAGCTGTTTCCTGACGAAATCTTCGTGTTCACCCCGCGCGGCAAGATTATCGATCTCAAGGCCGATTCCTGCGCGCTGGATTTCGCCTACGCCATCCACACCGACGTCGGCAATCAGGCGGTCGGAGCGCGCATCGACGGCATGGCCATGCCGCTGAACTCGCGCCTGGAGAATGGCCAGACGATTGAGATCATCACTCGTAACGGTGCGCGTCCGCAGCCGGAGTGGCTGGAATTCGTGGTGACCTCCAAGGCGCGTACCGCGATCCGCAGCCACATGAAAAACCTTGAGCAGGCCGACTCGGTGGCGATCGGTGATCGTCTGTTGGATCAGGCGCTGGGGCGCCGCGGCTATTCGCTGGAGACCATTTCA
>CAZUTZ010000519.1:0-1506 GCA_964623655.1 uncultured Wenzhouxiangella sp. | reverse complement strand
TGCAACTGACCGGCAACCCGCTTCCGCAACTGGGTCTCTTCTCGACGCATACGGATTCTGGCCAGCCGCTTTTGCAGACGCTCAATGAAGTACTGGTCGAGCTGGGCTTCAATGATTACACTGGCAATCACGGGTCGACCTTCAACATGGTGCTGTTCACCCTGTCGCTGATGATCGGGACCGCGGGTCTGCCGCATGTGATCATCCGCTTCTTCACCGTGCCGCGCGTGGCGGATGCCCGCACCTCTGCAGGTTGGGCGCTGGTGTTTATCGCGCTGCTCTACACGGTTGCACCTGCAGTCGGTGCGATGGCGCGCTTGAACATCATCACCACGATCTACCCGAACGGCGTGCAGAATCAGCCACTTGCCTTTGATGAAAAGCCGGACTGGATGCTCAACTGGGAGCAGACAGGTCTGCTGGCCTTCGAGGATAAGAACGGGGACGGGTTCATTCAGTACTACAATGAAGCCAACCCGCCCGAAATCGCCGATGAATTGGGCTGGGAAGGCAATGAGATGGTCACCTTCAACCAGGACATTCTCGTGCTCGCCAACCCCGAGATTGCACAGCTCCCTGGCTGGGTGATCGGGCTGATCGCGGCAGGTGGTCTGGCCGCCGCGCTCTCTACAGCGGCGGGTCTGCTTCTGGCGATCTCTTCCGCGGTGAGCCACGATTTGATCAAGTCGATGCTCAATCCCGGCATCTCGGAAAAAGGCGAGCTACTTGCCGCCCGGATCTCGATGGCGGGGGCGATCGTGCTCGCGACCTATCTGGGTCTGAATCCGCCGGGCTTTGCGGCCCAGACTGTCGCGCTGGCTTTCGGTCTGGCAGCAAGCTCGCTCTTCCCGGCGATCATGATGGGTATCTTCAGCAAGAAGATGAATGCTGCCGGCGCTATTGCTGGTATGTCGGTCGGCCTGCTTTCGACGGTGCTGTATATCTTCACCTATCTGGGTTGGTTCTTCATCCCCGGCACCAACATGCTGCCCAACACGCCTGACAACTGGCTGTTCGGCATCTCGCCGCTGAGCTTCGGCGCAGTGGGTGCGGCTCTGAACTTCATCGCTGCGTTTATCGTGATGAAAATCTCCGCTCCGGTTCCTGTAGAGATTGAGGAACTGGTCGAATCGATCCGTGTTCCGAAAGGTGCTGGCGACGCTGTCGCTCACTGATCTGACGCAAAGACACTGGCCTGTCCCCGTGCTACGGGGGCAGGCCGCCCAACGCCAGGACGGTGCTATCAGGACAGCATGACATGACCGCAGCAACCCCCCAAGTTCTGGAATTCCTGCACAGCGTACATCCGTATGAGTCATTGCCGCAGGACGAGCTGGCGCGCGTCGCCAGTTGCTTCGACCGCAATGAGGTGCCCGCTGGCACCGTGATCTATTCCGAGGGCGAGCCGGTTACAGGTGTCTGGCTGGTCAAATCCGGCACGATAGAGGTGACCGATATTAACGGCGCGCTCGTCTCTATCCTTAGCCCGCGCAACTCTTTCGGTGA
>CAZUTZ010000518.1:0-1511 GCA_964623655.1 uncultured Wenzhouxiangella sp. | reverse complement strand
CTGCCAACCGGGCCGTACAGCCCAGGCGACCGGACAATTCGTGGAAACCCACAGCGAGCATGTTCACGCTGGAGGCATCGGGGCGCCCCGGCAGCGCAAACTGGAAATCAGCACCCGGCGCGTCGCTTAACGGCAGCGCTGCCAGGGCGTAGGCCACGGGAACATCGCCAGCCTCAAGCGCTCCGCTCAAACCGCCGGCGTTCTCGATGCCGACACAGAGATTCACTCCGCCTGGCGCTTCCGGCGGCAGATCAAGCCCGACGCCCGGCGGTAACGTCGGCGAGAACCGGGTTCGACGAGCAGCCAGGTCGGCATCGATGCTGGCATTGTCGTGTGCAATGCGGGTGACTCCGTAGGCAACGGGTGCCGATGGCGCATCCATGCCAAGCGTTTTCCAGGGGATGCGTCCGCGGTCCTGTCCGCCGGAGCAGTTCTCTTCGCCATTACCCGACGTATCTGGACAGGGCAGCCGACCGCGCAGCAGGGCAAACCCCTCAAGCTGTTCCCGCATCTCGGTCAACTCGCTCAAGCCGACCGTGGCCGGATCGGTCAAATCCCGGATCAGAGGCTGATAACGCAACAGCAACGCACCGAGGATGCCGACAATCAGCAGCACTACGGCCAGTTCAACCAGCGAAAAGCCACCACGCGCTTTCATCGTGTACCGCCCCGGCCGGTGGCTTCTTCCAGAATTTCAAGGTCGCCTTCGAAGATATTCAGGGCATCCTGATCCTCGACATTGATATCCGGACCTTCAAAGGTTTCAAGAGCGTCCTCAAGCTGCTCGACGCTGGATACCGAATTTGCATAATTGTCCCGGGCATCCTCGCGGTTTTCCTCGGCGGTGCGGAATTCCTCGAGCACCTCGATATAGTCGTCCATCAGCCCCCTGATGGTTGATCTGGCCTCGACATGCCGGGTCTCGGTCGTGCATGTCTCCTCCCCCTCATCGTCTTCCTCGCAGTCTTCGACCCGATAGCTCAGGCGGAAGCGACTGACCACCTGGTCATAGGCAGAATCGCGTTGACCAAGCGCGGTGTCGAGTCGTGACTCGGCCGTGTTGACCTCGCTCTGACGCGCGGCCACATCGGTATCGATTTCGCTGAACTGACGGGCCAGTTCCTGCTCGGTGTCTTCCAACTCCGCAATCTGATCACGTAACTCAGCTTCACGCTCCGTGCTTAGACCACCCTCGTCAATTTGCGCCTCAAGGTCATTGATCTGATCACGAATCTGCCTCATGGCGGCTTCGAACTCGCCGGTTGAACCGGCTTGATCCTGATCGCCAGCACCAAAGCCGTCGGCCAGGTCAGCCCTGGCATCACGCAGGGCGTCGATTTCGGTCTCCAGCCGCAGTTGTTCATCCTCGTCCTCGGCCTGGTCAAGGGCATCCTCAGCCTCGGCAATGAGGCCATCCAACTCGTCAATGGCCTCCTGAGGCGGCGCGGGCCCGCGGCCGCCATCGAAACCGGCACGGGTTTCTTCTGCCTGCGCCAGCCGGCTGTTCGCCC
>CAZUTZ010000517.1:0-1511 GCA_964623655.1 uncultured Wenzhouxiangella sp. | reverse complement strand
GATTGACAGGAGGGCACTGTCGGTCGGGCCGTTAAGGTGCAGCCGAAGCGCGCAGGGCCAGGCGGAAAAGGGCCGCCGCATGTCTGAGCGAAACGCCCGAAGGGCGTGTAGCGAGTTCGGCGGACCCCGCGTGGCCCGAGCACTGCAGGGGATCGGCCGCCTGAAAGGCGGGCGACAAACCGTCGGCCTGGAAAACAAGACGCTCTGACCGACTTCCACTTCCCCATCATGGCTGAGCCTTGTGCATGATCAGGAAGCGGTTCCAGATCCCCTCAAGGGCGAAAACCGATCCGCGCCCCCGAGTCGGAGCAGGTTCAGGAGCCCTCCCTTGGCCGATAGATGCGATCACCATCCATCTGCGGCCGCCAGGGCAGGCCTTCGTTCTGCCAGCCGTTTTTCACACGATGTCCGGCCATGTCGCCTTCGCTGACCCGATCGCCCTGAAAACCGTGGCGGACGAAGTAAACGTTCTCGAAACCGGCTTCCCTGAGCGCGGTGGCGCTGGGCTGGCCGCGACCGCTGCCCGACCGGCACAGGGTGATGATGGGCGTGCTGCGATCCATGCCGCGCTCGGCCAGCGCGGCGTCGACCTGGTCGGCGAAATCCGGATTGCGCGGCATCGGGAAACTGCCGGCCTCCTCGTTCCACTGCTCGCGCTGGACCAGCAGAAACGGAATGTTCTGGTCCACCCCCTCGGCCCAGCCGATGAACATGATTTCGACCGGATCGCGCACGTCGAGAAACAACACTTCGCGCTCCGGATCATTGACCCACTCGTAGGCTTCCTGGGCGGACAGGCCATGGTCATCGGCCAGGGCCAGAGTGGACAGTAAAAGTGCGGCAAGAAAGAGCGTCGCGTTTCGCATGGAATACCTTGATGCAAAGTCAACCCGGGATATTAGCATCCGGGTCATCAAACTCCGCAACCGCGCCTGATCGGGACTGGAAAATTCGATTTGAAGGCGGAAGCGGCACGGCGACGCTGAGTCACTCTGGATAGCCCATCGCCTACAATGAGGCCAGTCATTCAAACCCGCCTTCCCCCATGCCCGATGTCAATTTCTTTCAGCGCCTGCAGCAGGAACTCGGCCAGATCGATCGCGACGGCCTGTACAAGCGCGAACGCGCCATCACCACGCCGCAGCGCGTCGAAATCCAGACCCGCGAGGGTGGCGAGGTCCTGAACTTCTGCGCCAACAACTATCTCGGCCTGGCCGACCACCCGGAGATCGTTGAGGCCGCGCGGCAGGCATTGGACGACTACGGCTTCGGTCTGGCCTCAGTGCGCTTCATCTGCGGCACCCAGGATTTGCACCAAAGGCTGGAAAAAGATATCGCCAGGTTCTTCGGCAAGGACGACAGCATTCTTTACGCCGCCTGCTTTGACGCCAACGGCGGCTTGTTCGAGCCGCTGCTGGGACCTGAAGACGCGATCATCTCCGACCAGCTCAACCACGCCTCGATCATCGACGGCATCCGCCTGTGCAAGGCCGAGCGCCATCGCTATCCGA
>CAZUTZ010000516.1:0-1514 GCA_964623655.1 uncultured Wenzhouxiangella sp. | reverse complement strand
CGCCCAGGAGATCCAGTTCAACGACATCCGCACCACCCTGCAGGCGCTCTACGCGATCTTCGACAACTGCAACAGCCTGCACACCAACGCCTACGATGAGGCCATCACCACACCGACAGAGGAATCCGTGCGCCGGGCCGTGGCGATCCAGATGATCATCAACAAGGAACTGGGCCTGAACTACAACGAAAACCCCTGGCAGGGCAGCTTCATCGTTGACCGCCTGACCGACATGGTCGAAGAAGCCGTCTACCAGGAGTTCGAGCGCATCTCCGAGCGCGGCGGTGTGCTGGGTGCGATGGACACCATGTACCAGCGCGGCAAGATCCAGGAAGAGTCGCTGTACTACGAGCACAAGAAGCACGACGGCTCGCTGCCGCTGGTCGGCGTCAACACCTTCCTGCCGGATCAGAACAACGAGCAGCACGGCGGTGAAATCGAACTGGCCCGCTCCACCACCGAAGAAAAGCAGCAGCAGGTCAAAAATGTCCGCGCCTTCCAGCAACGCAATGCCGAGCACTCAGAGGCGGTATTGAAGCAGCTTCAGGACGTGGCTCGCCAGCGCGGCAATACCTTCGAAGCCCTGATGGAAGCGGTCAAGCGCTGCTCGCTGGGCCAGATCAGTCAGTCGCTGTACGAGGTGGGCGGCGAGTACCGGCGCAACATGTAAGCGTTATCGAGCGCATTCGGCCGCAGAATGGTCCGGGCGGGAAACGACAAAGGGTTTCCCGCCCGGCTGCATCCAAAGGCGCCTGGGCGGCGTATTCATTGGTGAATTGCCAATGAACCAAGGGGTTGCCCATGAAACACCTATTCCTGTGCCTCGCGATCCTGGCACTTGCAGCCTGCGCTGCGGTGCCAGAGTCTCCGGAGCCGGTCACACCGCCGGCACAATCTGATCGTCCGCCGTCCGAGGTAGTGGCTTCAGAGCCGCCGCCGTCCGAACAGGAAGTGCAAGCGGCCAGCCCTGAGCCGGAGCCAACCCCCGAGACCGCAGAACCAGCGCCACCGGCCGAGGCGACGCCCGAGCGGCGTCAGCCGCCGCCTTCCGCCGCAACCGTGAACCCGGAACCTGCCGCTCAACCCGACCGTCCGGTCACGACCGATCAGCCCCGAAGCAGTCCGCAGGGCCAGCTGGCTGGTTCGGTGATGGTCATGCGCAATGGTCGTCCGATGGCTGGTGCGGCCACGTTCCTGAACCAGACCGTGGTCGCCTGGCGGCCCGACAACCGGTCTGCGGTCAGCCCGATGGATGAGCGCGTGATTACCACCCGCCGCAGCCGGTTTTTCCCACAGACCATGGCGGTCACCTCGGGAACGTCGATTCGCTTTCCCAATCGGGACTCGATCGAGCACAACGTGTTCTCGCTGACCCCCGGCCATCAGTTCGACGTTGGCATGTACGGTGAGGGCGAAGGCGTCAGCCATCGGTTTACGGGTACCGGGGTGGTTGAATTGTTCTGCAATATCCATCCGAACATGGCCGCCTTCGTGCTGGTTCTGGATACCCCGTT
>CAZUTZ010000515.1:0-1514 GCA_964623655.1 uncultured Wenzhouxiangella sp. | reverse complement strand
AAGCCCCTTGGCGGGCGGAAAGGCGGCACCACACCGCGCCGACCCCCAAACACCCCCAAAGTACAAAAACAGCAAGACAAAGAAAAACCCCGACCAAAGGCCGGGGTTTTTCGAGCTTGCCTGTGTTTCAGGCGGTACAAGGCCGGGAGGGCTTACATCATGCCGCCCATTCCGCCCATGCCACCCATGCCGCCCATGTCCGGAGCGCCGCCAGCGGCGTCTTCCTTCTGCGGCAGCTCAGCCACTGCAGCTTCAGTGGTGATCATCAGGCCGGCAACCGAAGCGGCATTCTGCAGGGCAGAACGGGTCACCTTGGTCGGATCGAGAATCCCGGCGTCGATCATGTCGACGAAGTCACCGGTGGCCGCGTTATAGCCATAGTTGCCCGAACCTTCAGACACCTTGGCCAGGATCACTGACGGCTCGCCGCCGGAGTTCGACACGATCTTGCGCAACGGCTCTTCCATGGCGCGGATTGCGATCTTGACGCCAACGCTCTGATCTTCATTGTCGCCCTTGAGATCACGAATCTTGCTGATGGCGCGCACCAGTGCAGTACCACCGCCGGGAACAACGCCCTCCTCAACGGCTGCACGCGTGGCATGCAGGGCGTCTTCGACGCGGGCTTTCTTTTCCTTCATTTCGACTTCGGTGGCGGCACCGACCTTGATCACGGCAACACCGCCAGCCAGCTTGGCCACGCGCTCCTGCAGCTTCTCGCGATCGTAATCGGAGCTTGCTTCTTCGATCTGAGCGCGGATCTGGCCGACCCGGCCTTCAATGCCCTGGGCATCGCCTGCGCCGTCGATGACCGTGGTGTTTTCCTTGGTGATCTGGATTTTCTTGGCCGAGCCCAGCGAATCCAGGTCGGTTTTCTCGAGGCTCATGCCCACTTCTTCGCTGATCACCTGGCCGCCGGTCAGTATAGCCATGTCTTCGAGCATTGCCTTGCGACGATCACCGAAGCCTGGTGCCTTGACTGCCGCAACCTTGACGATACCGCGCAGGTTGTTGACCACCAGGGTCGCCAGCGCTTCGCCTTCGATATCTTCAGCAACGATCAGCAGGCTGCGGCCGGACTTGGCGACACCTTCCAGAATCGGCAGCAGTTCGCGGACGTTGGAGATCTTCTTGTCGTGCAGCAGAATGTAGGGGTCTTCCAGCTCGACCTGCATGGTCTGCTGGTCGGTAACGAAATAGGGCGACAGATAGCCGCGGTCGAACTGCATGCCTTCAACGACGTCCAGCTCGTTTTCCAGCGACTGGCCTTCCTCAACGGTGATCACCCCTTCCTTGCCGACTTTGCTCATGGCCTCGGCAATGATCTTGCCCACTTCCTCATCGGCGTTGGCCGAGATGGTGCCGACCTGAGCAATCGCCTTGTCGTCGGTGCATGGGGTGGACAGCTTTTGCAGTTCGGCAACGGCAGACTTGACGGCCTTGTCAATCCCGCGCTTCAGGTCCATCGGGTTCATGCCGGCGGCGACGGACTTCAGACCTTCGCGCAGCATGGC
>CAZUTZ010000514.1:0-1515 GCA_964623655.1 uncultured Wenzhouxiangella sp. | reverse complement strand
CTTCCAGCAGGGTGTCATCGACGAGGTAGGCAGCCGCGAGCACCGCGTCGTTCAGCACACCGGTGCTGCCGGCCGGGGGGGGCTGGATCTGCGTCGCGCCCGGAGCGGTCTCAGCGACGGCAGCATAGAGTGCGGAAACGGCAGGGTCCTCGGTGAGATGCTCGGCGCTGCGCAGCGCCCGCAGGGTCTGGTCGATCGCCTCGGCTGTGATCGGCACGTTGCGGGTGTGGCTGCCCGCCGGAGCGTTCGGGCGCACCTGGAGAATGGCGTTGTCCATGGCCATGGTGGCATCCACTCCCTCGACGTGCAGGCGGTTGGCCATCGCCTCGACCATCACGGCTGCACTGGCGACGTTGGCCACTGCAGCAATTCGCGGATCGTGTCCCGGCGCGCCTTGGCCATCGATCCAACCATCGCTGAGGTCTGCGGCCAGCGCCTTGACGATGCCATCGCCATCCACGTAGGTGCCGCTGGTGATCAGCGCATCGCGCGTGCGCCGGATCATTTCGCCCAGGGTTTCGCTGGCCTTGACGATCACGTGGACGTTGCCGCCGTCGATCTCCGTGGACAGCGGGTTGGGCACGAACCCGGTGTTCAACCCGAAACCGTAGTGGGTGAGGACCGCCTCGGTCGCGGCCGCAAGCGTCGCCTCGTCGAGGCCGCCAGCGTTTTGCGCAGCCTTGACGATCAGGGTGCTGTAGGGGTTCAGGTTGACGATCTCCCCGGCGCCCGGCTGCATGATCACCGAGACGAGGGCGAAATCAGGAGCGGCATTGGTCACCAGATCGATGCCCTGATCGGCGACGACCGTAAGGGGGAAGTCCAGCCCGCGGGCACTGACGGTGAGCTCGTAATCCGCCGTGCCGTTGCTCGACGTTTCAAGCAGCAACTCGCCGGTGTTGGAAAAGACGCGCAGCCGGGCATTCACGATGGGCCCATCGCCAACACTGCCAGCGACCTGCGCAGTGAAGATTTCGTCCGAGTCCTGCCAGGCGTCGCTGCTGGGCTTGAATGCACTCTCGAAATCCCCGCACCCGGTGATCCCGAGCAAGAAACTCAGAGCCAGAACACGGACAACGGTACTTAGTGCATTGCGCTGGGCCATGGCGAAACCTCGCTTCGCGACATGGCCACGAAAAAGCAGTTTTCGCCGATGACGCCCCAGCGCATCTTGCGCGCTGAAGCAGCCTGGATCGGACGGCCCGGGCGTGGAAAGGCCCTCTTCCGCCGTTGTTGGCGGCAGACTCCTCTGTATGCGGAGTGTCTTCCCATGTTTCCTGGCGGCCCCGCTGTCTTCGTGCTCGTTACTGCGAGCCCAGAAGACCGGTGGCTTTGCGTCCTCACCTCACGGTGAGTTTGCCTTTTTCAGTGGCCTCGACGTTGGTGGTTGGTACCCCTCCCAGGGGCTCTCTGGTGGTATCGGCCGGGTCCGGCCAGCCTTTAGAGTCTTTTCAGGATTTACCGAACCCAAAGATAGACTAATTTAGAACATACGATTTAGACCCTACAGACAAT
>CAZUTZ010000513.1:0-1524 GCA_964623655.1 uncultured Wenzhouxiangella sp. | reverse complement strand
GAACGCCCCGTGGCTGGCGAGCGCAGCATCCAGACTGTCGTCGAGCCGGGCAACGCGGCCATGGTGACTTCAGGCACCTACCGACAGTTCTTCGAGGCCGACGGCCAACGCTTTTCGCACACCATCGACCCACGCACCGGCTACCCGGTGGCCCACCAGGTGGTATCGGTGACGGTGATCGCCGAGAACGCCACCCTGGCCGATGCGCTGGCCACCGGGCTGGGCGTGCCCAGCCCGGATGAAGCGCTGGCCATTGCCACGAGGCACGGTCACGCCGTGCTATGGTTGCTGTATGTCGACGGTGAAGTCGTGGAACGGTATTCGCCCGCCTTCGCCCCGTTTCTGGAACAGGAGTAAGCCATGAGCCTGATGGACATCATTCCGCTGGCGCTGATCAGCGCTGCCATTCTTTTTGTTGCGGTCGTTGCCATGGCCATTGGCGCCCTGTCCGGTCGCAAGCCGATTTCGGGCTCCTGCGGCGGTATTGCCAACAAGGGCTGTCCCTGCGGCAAGGCGGCCGGCGAACGCTGCGGCGATGAAGAACCTGCAACGCTGCCGATGATGAACAAGTAATCCCGCTCACCACGGATGATTGGAAAAGCCCGGCCTTGCCGGGCTTTTTTATTGGCCAATATCAACCGGTGTTCTGCAGCCCCTGGGCAATGCCATGAACCGTGGCCACCAGGGCCTGTTCCAGGCGACTGTCAGCACGATCGCCGGCGCGCCAGCGCGCCAGCAGATCCACCTGGGCCAGGCTCATCGGATCGATATAGGGATTTCTGAGCAGGATCGAGCGCTTCAGGTTCGGATCCTGGTCAAGCAGCGCATCCTGGCCCTTGAGCTGACAGATCATGGTTTCGGTGCGGTCGTACTCGGCCTGGATGCGGGCAAAGGTCGTCTCGCCCAGCGGACCGGCCAGCTCCGCATAGCGGCGAGCGATCCGCAGATCGGCCTTGGCCATGGCCATTTCGGCATCTTCCAGCAGGTTCGACAGGAACAGCCAGTCGCGGGCCATGGCCGTCAACTCGGCCTCACCGATCTGACCGGCCAGGGTCGCCAGACCTGACCCCAGGCCGAACCAGCCCGGCAGGGCATGCCGGCTCTGGCCCCAGGCAAACACCCAGGGAATTGCGCGCAGGCCGGAAATCCCGGTCTTTTGCGCACGCGAGGCCGGACGCGAGCCCATCCGCATGCGCTGGATCACATCACTCGGGGTGGCCTGCATGAAGTAGTCGGCAAAATCGTCTTCGCCATACACCAGGTCGCGGTAGGCCTCACGGGAGGCATCGGCCAGCGCCGCCATCCATTCGTGCCATTCAGACCGATCGCTGCGCCCGGCCTCGCGATTCAGCCCGGCCTTGATCACGGCACCCGCGCTCTGTTCCAGGTTGCGAACGGCAATGGCACGCAAGGCGAACTTGCGATGAATGACCTCGCCCTGCTCTGTCGTTCGTAAATGCCCAGCCACCGAACCGGCCGGCGCGGCCAGTACCGCGCGATGGGTCTTGCCGCCGCCCCGTCCCA
>CAZUTZ010000512.1:0-1525 GCA_964623655.1 uncultured Wenzhouxiangella sp. | reverse complement strand
ATGTAGTGATTCCCGGGATCGGTTAGACTCGTCCAACGACTTTGACACCGGGAGGAGGACAAGGCAGACTACAAAAGTAGCAAACCCCATCGGGAGAAGATCATGGGCATGCCTGTCCGCATCGAAGACGAACTGTACGAAAGCGCCAAGGCCCAGGCCCGGGCGGAATGCCGCACCATCGCCGGTCAGATCGAGTTCTGGGCCAAGGTGGGTAAGGTCGCTCTCGACAATCCCGACCTGCCGGTCGAGTTCGTACGTGACTTGCTCATCGCTCGCGCAGAAGGCCGCGAACAGGCCACACCCTTTATTCCGCAGGGCCTTTCCCGGGAATGATCACGGTCCTCCAAACCAATGCCTTCAGCCGTGCCTACAAGCGCCTTCAGCGCAACCAGCAGGCGGCCATCGACGCTGCAGTCGCAACCATCGTCGACCAGCCTGAGCGGGGCGAGCCCAAGAAGGGCGATCTTGCCGGTGTGTTCGTCTACAAATTCCCATGCGTCGGTCAACAATTCCTGCTCGCCTACGAGTACGACCCGGCAACCCGACTGCTTTTGCTGGTCGGCACCCACGAAAACTTTTATCGCAACCTCAAACGCTGATCACCTCGCCATGGCCGCTGCTTTCGCGGGCAAGGCCCGCTCCCACAGGGACACGCTCCCACACAAGCGCAGAACCACCAGGGGCCATGATAGACTGCCACCGGCACAAGACTTGTCCCTGGAGGGCCAGGCATGGCAGACCAACAGCGCCTCAGACTCCCCATCGGCATTCAGACCTTCTCCGAGATCCGCGAGGGGGGGTACTACTACGTGGACAAGACGCCGATCATCGAGCGCCTGATCCAGCAGAACAAGTACTACTTCCTCTCCCGCCCCCGCCGATTCGGCAAGAGCCTGTTGCTGGACACCCTGCGCTGCCTGTTCGAGGGTCGCCAAAAGCTCTTCGAGGGGCTGTACATCCATGACAGATGGGACTGGCAGCAGACTCACCCGGCGATTCGTCTGAGTTTTGGGGATGGCGTGCTGACCAGCCGCGAGGCCCTGGACATCCACATCCATGAACTGCTCAACGCCCAGGCCGAAGCGTTGGGCGTTTCCCTGCGCAACACCTCCATTGCCGGCCGCTTTCGCGAGCTTATCCACCAGACCCACCAGCACCATGGCCAACGGGCACTGGTGCTGATTGATGAATACGACAAACCCATCCTGGACAACATCCTGGAGCCCGAGCGTGCCCGCGAACTGCGCGAGGGCCTCAAAAACCTCTACAGCGTGCTCAAGGATGCCGACCCCCATCTGCATCTGGTGCTGATCACCGGCGTCTCCAAGTTCAGCAAGGTCAGCCTCTTCTCGGGGCTGAACAACCTGCGCGACATCACCCTGCTGCCGGAATACTCAACGATCTGCGGCTATACCGATGAAGATATCGACAACGTATTCGCCCCCGAGCTACCCGGCCTGGACCGCGAGACCATCCGCCAGTGGTACAACGGCTACCGCTGGGGCGGTTCCGAGGTCACATCGGT
>CAZUTZ010000511.1:0-1533 GCA_964623655.1 uncultured Wenzhouxiangella sp. | reverse complement strand
AGCCGCTCGCGCTGGCAAAGCGCCTTCAACGCCATCTCGGCCAAGCACTTTGATTTTCTGCTCTGCGATCCGGCGCGCGACGCGAGCACCTGTTGGCGACGTTAGGTGCACGAATAGGGAGGTATTTGTGCCAACCGTTCTAAGACAGGGTCCCTATCGATTTTTCTGGTACAGCCACGAGCCTGGAGAGCCGCCTCATGTCCATGTGGATCGTGACGAGTGCTCCGCAAAACTCTGGCTGGAGCCAGTCGGTTTCGCCCGGAACTTGGGCTTCCCAGCCCACGAACTCCGCAAAATTCGGGATATCGTAGAATCCAATCAACAATCTCTTCTGGAGGCCTGGAATGGGTACTTTGGCACTGAACGCTGATGAGCGAGTGGACTCGGTGGAAATCACCGAGGAATTCCTTATCGTTGGTCTAAAGGATGGCCGGCGAATTTCAGTGCCAATAGAGTGGTATCCCCGGCTTGCCCGCGGTTCGGCAGCAGAGCGCTCCAATTGGCAAATCTGCGGTGGTGGTTACGGGATCCACTGGCCGGACCTCGACGAAGATCTCAGCACGGAAGGCCTCCTTCGGGGCGCACCGGCACCGAACTAATGATTCGACCGGACGCCGGAAAGCTCCGGGGCGCCTTAGCCGGGCAGGTTCTGGCGCGGCGCCGGTAAACCCAAATTTTATTTTTTTCGAATTTGACTGTGGCCGAGCGTATCGAGCGTGCCGAAGATCTTTGGGACAGTGTCGCGGCTAAAGATTCTGGAGCCGCGACGCTGTCCGATGCACAGTTGGAGGCGATTCAGGAGCGTCTGGATGTTCACGATGCTGATCCGTCTTCTGCGGTGCCGTGGGAGAAGATTAGAGCCGAGTTGTTTTCGCGCGCAGCGCCGGGCTGTGTCTTGGCACCCCCTGCCTCTGCTCGTGCTGGATGTGTGGCAACCAGCGCAAGCACCACTGCCTGACGATTCAAGAGCGGAAGTGGATCGGCAACCAATGGCCTCGTTTCGCAGCGAGGCACAAGTAGGTCGGCCCTCCGTGGCCGACGGACCAAACTTGAATCCCCCACCGTAATCCGGCAATATCGATGAACGGCTAACCGGGGGGTTCCGATGTCCGACCACAAGCAAACAGTCCAAGCCGTCAGCAATAAAACCTGCGCCCACCGCCGGCTAAGGCTGCGGAATCGCCAGAGAGCCAAATGATGCTGGGTGATTGGGCAATCCCGGTCGGACCGGTCTTCCTCCTGCTCGGCTTCGCCCTGACCCTCGCCCTGCTGGCCGTTCTGATCCGCCTGTTCGCGCCCCGGCATGAAGCCGCCTATCGCCAGAAGGTATTCCTGAGCCCTGCTGAGCGCTCGTTCCTTGGCGTGCTGGGCCAGGCTGCTGGCGAGGAGTGGCGAGTGTTTGCCAAGGTGCGGATTGCTGATGTGCTTACGCCCGCTAAAGGCATGAGCCGCTCGCGCTCGCAAAGCGCCTTCAACGGCATCTCGGCCAAGCACTTTGATTCCCTGCTCTGTGATCCGGCCGATTGTGTGCCG
>CAZUTZ010000510.1:746-1554 GCA_964623655.1 uncultured Wenzhouxiangella sp. | reverse complement strand
AGGTAGCGCAATGACTCCGGCTATTCGCACAAAAGATGTGGTTGAGCGAAACATCTCTGAAGTAGTCCATCCCTTGAACTCAGCATATCCTTCATATGAAACAGCGATCCATGCGAATGTTGCTAATAGTGTGAACACAACAGTTGATGTATGGATTACCACTCTTCCGACTCCCTAATGCGGAGGGCAGGCGCCCCGGAGCTGCTGTTTGCAAATTGAATGTGGAGGCTCATAGCAGTTGCTCAGGTGCAATGCTTCGGAAAAAATCTGCTGCTCCGCAGCGACCGCGCTTTGGGTATATCGAAGAGCGAGAGACGCTGCAGCTTATCGCCAGGTCAAACCACTGTCTCACAATATCACTTTCCCCCTCATAGCGAGGGGGTACGTGACCTGAAGTAATCTCAAGATGGCGCCGCAGGAAATAGCTGAAACAGTCCGCAACTTGTATGAGACCTACATGAGCAGAGTCTACAAAGTGAGGTTCGTCTATGATTTGGTCAAGGGGCGCCTGTTTCTTTCCTCGCTGGTAAAAGGTCTCTGTCCAAATCGGTGGATCTAGCACCAATTCCGCAAAGTCTCTTTGATCTTTCTCATGAGAATCAAAGACAAGTACTGTATGGCCCTTGTTGTTTCTCTTTTTCTGATTGTTCCGCTGTATCGCCAGTGCAACGTGGAGTGCAAGGCAACGCCAAAGCGTTCCGATATCCCTAAAAAAGTCGTGGTCACTCGCCACATCTTTGAACTTGGCTTTGTCGATCGCAGAGAACACGATGTGATGGCCCCGATCAGAAAACCACGTGAAAATAGT
>CAZUTZ010000510.1:0-736 GCA_964623655.1 uncultured Wenzhouxiangella sp. | reverse complement strand
GAAGTCCTTAGTATGGAACTCCCGTACCGCTTTTTCGACGATATTGGAAAGGTCTTGGAGCAGCGTGTCCCATTCTGATTTGGTCGGCCTCATGCGATACGCATCCACTAAGACACCAACCATTACAGCAAATGGCTCGTCTCCTGTGCCGCTTTCATCTACGTAGCAGAATTTCACAATAATTCCAACACAATGCTCAGAGCCTTAATGCCGAGGTTGCCCGGTCTGGACATACTGCTCATCTGAGTTTTATCGTCAAAGCTTCATTCTCGCGGGTTAATTTGAAGGCAGTAGCACATGACCGCCGAACTCGTGTGTTTGAGCGTGGGTGCTGGTGCCGGAATCTGCTGCGAAGCTGACGCCCGCTCTGCTATACAGTGCCTGCAGCACAATGCGAATATCATCAGGCAAATAGCTCCAGCCTTTCTGAGCAATCTCTTCCGGAATGCCGAACATGGCTTCGGCCACACCGCCGGCGATAGCGGCGACGGTATCGCTGTCGCCCCCGATCGAGATGGCGTTGCGGATGGCGTCTTCGTAGTCTGTTGCGGTCAGCGCGCAGACCAGGGCCTGGGGCACGGTTTCTTGGCTGGATTCGTTGAAACGGTAAGTCGGGCGAATGTCGTCCGGCGTGCGATCGAGGTGGTAGCCAAAACGATCGGCTATGGCAGTGCGAATGGAGCTGGCATCCTGCCCGGTCCGCGCCAGGTAGATCGCCAGCGCGGTCGCCGCACCG
>CAZUTZ010000509.1:0-1556 GCA_964623655.1 uncultured Wenzhouxiangella sp. | reverse complement strand
CATAGAAATACACGATCATCGGGTAGACCCGCTCCGGGTCGAAGTCTTCGGGCTTGAACAGCAGGCCCTGGTAATCGAAACCCGTCTCGCCCGACCACTCGACCAGCTCGACCTGGCCCCAGCGGTAGTCGGCCTGCTGCGGGTTGGCATCGCTCAGGCGGGCCGGCTCGGACAGGCGGTGGTCGCTGGTCCAGAGGTTGGGAAACTCATCGAAATTCTCGCGGGTAAACACCAGGCGAAAATCCGATTCGTCAATCTCGGCGGTATGCAGAAGCTGGTAGTGATGGTCGGACATCACCAGTTCCAGCGGCGCATCGCCCCGCAGATACAAGCGATAGAAGCCCGAGGCCTTGCTGCGCTCGTCGAACACGCGCGCCAGCAGCGGGGCTTCCGGGTCTAGTCCGGGCTCGGATGAATCAAGGTCCAGCGTGCGGATAGTCCAGCCGCGCTGCTGGCCCAGACCCGCGCTGATCATGCGGGCCTGGTCAGGCCCCAGCGGATCGACCAGCCAGACGTCATGACGGTCGTGGATCAGCACGCCGCTGTCGTCGGCCAGCCAGGTCAACGGGGCGTAGGCATTGGCGGCGAAGGGGCGGTCATTGCGGTGATCATCAAGGGGCCGGTCAATGGCCTGGCCAAGCTCGAGTGAACGGCGTTGGTTGACGTCAAAAGCCATCCAGGTGGCCCGGTCACGATCCCACCAGGTGATGAAACGGCCCGTCGGCGACAACCGCGCACGGTCCTGAACCCGTGTCAGAACCCGCTCGGACTGGCCGCTGTCGATATCGATCAGCCAGGCGTCGAACCAGGCTGGAAAGTCCCAGGAAATCTCCATTCGGTAGGGCCGGTCGGCCAGGCCCAGGGCAAAGCGTGCATCGCCCTGGTCGGCCGTGTCGACCTCGGGAACGGTCTCGGTGCCCAGCTGCACCAGGCGGTTCTGGTCCAGGTGGGCAACGGCCAGGTAACTGCGCTCGCGCTCCTGGTTCAGACGCACCTGCTGCATCGGCTGCAATTCGTGGTCCTGCCAGTGCCAGATATCGACCGTGACCACTTCCTCATCGAGCAAATCGTCGTTATCGGGGATATCGATGGGTGCCGGCGCGGTGCCGAAAAACAAGCGCTCACCACTGGCCGAAAACGCCGGCTGGCGATGACGGCTGACATGCCAGCCTTCCGCCAGGAAACCGGCCTGCTCGTCAACCAGCAGTCGGGCCGCGCGGTCGTCCCGCTCAGCCACGTACAAACTCCAGGCGTGTTCGGGCCGGTCTTCATCGTGCCGGCGGGCCAGGAAGGCCAGGCGCTGGCTGTCGTCGGAAAAGACCGGCTGGCCGTAGCGGCCCTGCCCTTGCAACAGCGCCCGATGCTCACCGCTGGCCGGGTCAAACAGGAAGGCACCATCCGCATTGCCGTCCGGGCTGACCCGGGTATAAGCCAGTGCGCTGCCGTCCGGCCGCCAGGCGTAGTGGTTGACCTGCTCGATCGAAAACGCTGTCTCGCCGTCGAGGCTGGCCACCACCAGACGCGTGCCAGGCGTCTGGTCGTCATCGCGGCCGTTG
>CAZUTZ010000508.1:0-1556 GCA_964623655.1 uncultured Wenzhouxiangella sp. | reverse complement strand
GATGGCAGCATCGCTATTACTGGCCCCTGACCTGGCTGTTGAACCTCGGCGTGCCGGTGCTGATCGGGCTGCTGGTGGGCGAGGTGATCGGCATGGTGCTGCTGGCGGGCGCCGTTCGACTGGTGTTCAGCCAGCACTGCACGTTCTTCATCAACTCGCTCGCCCATAGCTGGGGCAGGCGCCAATACAGCGACGCCAACACCTCGCGCGATAACGGCTGGCTCGCCCTGCTGACCTGGGGCGAGGGCTACCATAATTTTCACCACGCCTTTCAGGCGGATTACCGCAACGGCGCGCGCTGGTGGCACTTCGACCCCGGCAAATGGCTGATCGCCAGCTGCGCCTGGCTGCGGCTGGCAGAGGGCCTCAAGCGCACGTCGGGCTTCAAGATCCATCGGGCCCGCGTGCAGATGCAGTTCCGCCAGCTTGAAAACGAACTGGCCCTGATCGATAGCGCCGACACCTGGAAGCAAACGCTGGAGCGCGAGTACCAGCAGTTCCTCGACATCATCAGCCAGTGGCAGGCGGTCCAGGCCGAACGCGTCCAGGCAGGGGGCGTGGTCTTGCGTGACCGCTGGCAGAAGAACGCCTTCAGCAAGCGGCTGCGCGAACTCGACCGGGAACTGAAGGCCCAGACCCGGCGTCTGGCCAGCCTGCGCCAGGATTGGTCGGCAGGCAGCCACGGCGTCCTGTGACGCCTCGGCAAGAAGGGCAACACACCGTCTTCGCCGTCATCGGCGGCCAACAAGATGACAGGATTAACGACGGGGTACACTTGTGGCTAATCCGGGTTACTTGACCATCCTTGGAGGAGGCACAAGACTCATGAACACACACACGACAGGCAGTCCGGAGCATCTGCGCGCCGATGCCGAAGGGCGTCTACGCAGCGGCGCCGTACCCAGGTCAGCCGGATGGACCATTGGCGCCGAGGCGCTTTCCCTGCTGTATCGACTGGCCAGCGACCCGGAACGTTCCGGCGATGCCCAGAAGCTGCTGCATGAACTGCAGACCCACCAGGTCGAACTCGATCTGCAGCATCTCCAGCTGGCCGAAAGCGAAGGGGAACTGGCTCGGCAGCTCGGCCATTTTGAATGCCTTTACCAGCAGGCACCCGCCGCTTACCTGGTGCTGGGACTGGATGGCCGCATCCTGCGCGCCAATCGGCGGGCTCAGGATCTGCTGGGCCCTGGTCGGGACGGTATCGAAGGGATCTTGCTGACCAGTCTGCTGAGCTCGGACAATGCCTCGTCGATCCGCTCGGCACTGGAAAACGCAGGACACGGCAGCGCAACCGAGACGGTCCAGGCACAAACGACAGGGCTGCTTGGTTTGCGCCTCCTGGTCAGCATGGCGCCGGCCAGGGATGCACTGCTGGTCTTGCTGCTGCCGGAAAACCCGCCGGCAGGAACCTGAACTGAACCCCGGCGCGTCGTCATCGAGGAACCTGTCCGGCCATGCCTGACCCAGGGGCCGATGGCCGTATCGACATTGTCGGAATCGGCGCTTCGGCCGGCGGGCTATCGGCCCTGGAGGCTTTCCTGGCCCATGTGCCG
>CAZUTZ010000507.1:0-1556 GCA_964623655.1 uncultured Wenzhouxiangella sp. | reverse complement strand
ACCAGGGCTTGAGATCACCCTGGTTCTGGATGGGCTTGGCACAAGACCCTGAATTTCTGTACACAAAGGAAAGCTTGGAGTATTTCCATCAGACCTATCAGCAGGTTGAGGACTACCGGCTGCATTCGATGTTCGGCACGTTTGTCACGGCACTGCATCGATCCTATCGACACGACACGCGCTACCGGGGTGCCGGCAATCGCACCTTGTATCGCAGCGTTCTTCATCTGAATGACAGACTTAAATTCCGCAGTCAGATGACGCACTTCAATCCAACCGGATGGTTTGGCGACCTGGACGAAGACCGTCAGGACGAATATGAACTGCTGGCCGGCAATATCGGGCGGGTTTATCTGTTGCTGATGCAAGAAGAGATCGAGCGTCTGGGCAAGGTTTTCGATCGTGAAGACAAGGACCGATCAAACCGCTTGCTGGGCCATATTTGGAACGCTTTGCTGAATTGCTCGTCGGGAAATTCAAACCATTGTGTCGAAGATGAAGCGCACAGGCCAGCCACACAGGCGCTGTTTGACTCGGTTCAGGCGTTGCTGGATGATGCCGACGCGGGCCGTCAATGGCAGCGTGAGGACGGCAGCTGGATCGGGCTGGGATCGCCTGAAGCAGAAGCCGCGCGCCACGTTCACGGCAAGCACAACCGCTGGCGCTACAGCGAAACAGCCGTCGGCGTTCAGCCTCCGCCTCTGCCGCGGCGGAGATTTGCTCAGGACGGATCCTGCGAATCGGGCTGCTGAGTCAAGCGATACGCACCATCGGGCGGCCTCACCACGGCTGAGGCCGTTCGAATCAGCCTTCCTGGAATTGCGACCGGTTTGGTTCTTTCTCCGCCACGGATTTTGGGTCCATCGGCCACGGTCTGCCGATGTGTCTGTTAGCCTCCGGGTGCATTTGACTCAAATCCCCGGGAGTTCCATGATCCACCGTTGCAGCGATGTCTCCAAGCCTGGATTGCGGTCTCGTTTCGCGCAGTTGACCGGTCTTGCAATGGCCGGCCTGGCGTTGGTGCTGACGATGATTGTTCACGCGCAGGCGCACGACGAAGCCGCTTTCGTCATGACCTGGGAAACCAGCGAACCGGATCAGGCAATCCTCATCCCCACCGCGTCCGGTACCGACTACGACTTCACCATCGACTGGGGTGACGGGACGGTCGAGGAAATATCCGGCACCGACCCGGACCCGACCCACGCTTACGCCGAACCCGGGACCTACCAGGTTGCCATCATCGGCCAATTCCCGCGTATTCATTTCGATTTATCGAGAATGGATTTCCAGAGACCTGCGAGGGGAGACATTCACCCGGGCGAAAATGTCCAGAAGCTGATGGCCGTGGAGCAATGGGGCGCGATCGAGTGGACGAGCATGGAAGCTGCGTTTGCCGGAGCGGTCAATATGGCGCTCAATGCCACGGATGCGCCCGATCTTTCGGGCGTGACCTCCCTGAGCCGGATGTTTGCGCTGGGCCATTCCTTCAATGCCGATATCGGTCACTGGGATGTCTCCGGCGTCGAGGACATGAGCCGGCTGTTCGAAGAGGC
>CAZUTZ010000506.1:0-1558 GCA_964623655.1 uncultured Wenzhouxiangella sp. | reverse complement strand
CAACAACGGCTTTTCCACCGAGCAACTCAAGACGCTGTGCACGGCCGCCGGTCTTGAACCGAGCTTTTGCGACGTGACATCAATCGAGCAGAAAACCCCGAACTTTCGCATCATCACCTTGCTGGCCCGGCGCCTCGACGGCGTCCCGCCCCGGAGCAACACGAACGAATGAGTTTTCTTGACTGGCACGACCCGAACCGCGTGCAAGCCCTCGAGCAGTCCCTGGCCCAACGCATCCTGCTGCTGGACGGCGCCATGGGCACCATGATTCAGGCTGAGAAACTGGATGAGGCCGCCTTTCGCGGCGAGCGCTTCGCTGACCACAGTGACGACCTCAAGGGCAATAACGATCTGCTGGCACTCACCCAGCCGGATCTGATTGAATCCATCCACCGGCAATTTCTCGAGGTCGGCTGCGATCTGATTGAAACCAACACGTTCAACGCCAACCGGATCAGCCAGGCCGATTATGCCCTCGAGTCGCTGTCGGAAGAAATCAATCGCGAAGCGGCCCGCCTGGCCAGGCGCGCCTGCCAGGCGGTGGAAACCGATCAGCGCCCTCGCTTCGTGGTCGGCGTGATCGGCCCGACCAACCGAACGGCATCCATTTCGCCCAACGTCTCCAGCCCCGGCTACCGCAACATCGATTTCCAGGGCCTGGTCGAGACGTATGTCGAAGCCGTGCGCGGCCTGCTCGACGGCGGTGCCGATCTTCTGATGATCGAAACCATCTTCGATACGCTCAACGCCAAGGCCGCGATCTTTGCCGTCCAGGAGGTTTTCGAGGAACGCCAGGCGCGCTGGCCGCTGCTGATCTCCGGCACCATCACGGATGCTTCCGGCCGCACCCTGTCCGGCCAGACGGCAGAAGCCTTCTATTACTCGGTGGCCCACGCCGACCCGCTGGCCGTCGGTTTCAACTGCGCACTGGGCGCCGATCAGCTCAAACCTCATGTCAAGGCACTCAGTCGAGTCGCCACCTGCCTGGTCAGTGCCCATCCCAACGCCGGCCTGCCCAACGAATTCGGCGAATACGACGAAACCCCGGAAGCCATGGCCGCCATGATCAACAGCTATGCGCGCGAAGGTCTGATCAACCTGGTGGGCGGCTGCTGCGGCACCACGCCGGCGCATCTGGCCGCCATTGCCGAGGCGGTCAAAGGCCACGCCCCGCGGGCGCTGAAACAGGACAAGGCCGCATGAGCGAACGTCTCCGCCATACCCGCCTGGCTGGGCTGGAGCCTCTGGTCATCACGCCGGAGCTCAACTTCATCAACGTCGGTGAACGCACCAACGTGACCGGCTCGGCCCGGTTCCGGCGCCTGATCGTGGAGGAAGACTACGAGCAAGCCGTCGAGATCGCACTGCACCAGGTCGAAAACGGCGCCCAGATCATCGACGTCAACATGGACGAGGGCCTGCTGGACTCCGAGCAGGCCATGACCACCTTCCTGAACCTGATTGCCGCCGAGCCCGATATTGCCCGGGTTCCGGTCATGGTGGATTCCAGCAAGTTCAGCGTGATCGAAGCCGGCCTGCGTTGCCTGCAAGGCAAGGG
>CAZUTZ010000505.1:0-1565 GCA_964623655.1 uncultured Wenzhouxiangella sp. | reverse complement strand
TCAAACCCAAGCCCGTAGGTGAGATCGGGCGCCTGCTTCAGATCGCGGCCTTCAAAGATCGGACGATTGACCTCGGCAAAGCCGGTGTAGCTGGCGTTGAGCGTACCCAGGTTACCGTAGATGCGCAGGTTCGGCGTTGGCCGGGCAGACACTTCAAGCTCCAGACCATGAATTTCGGTATCGGCTGCGTTGATCAACACGAAAGCGCCATCCGGGTTGATTGCTGTCAGCTGGAGATCGTCATAGTTGTTGAAGAAATAGGTTGCATTGAACAGCAAACGACCATTCATCAGAGTGCTTTTCAGGCCAACCTCGTAGGAGGTGACCTTCTCCTCCTGCACCGTGGTGACCAATTCCGGCGAGGTGCCACGACCGTTGAAGGCGCCGCTCTTGAATCCCGTGGCAACGCTGGCAAAGCCGTATAGCTCGTCGGTGAACTGATAGTCCAGCGCAATGCGCCAGTCCACGTTGTTCCAGTCATTCTTGTCGTTGAAAGTGAAGTTTGGCTCTCCAGATGCAAATGTCGAAACGATATCGACTTCTTTTTCTTCATAGCTGTAGCGCAGGCCGCCGGTGAGGCTCATGCGATCGGTCAGGTCATAGGTCATCTGTCCGTACACGGCCCAGGCATCTGTGTCCTGCTGAATCACATTGGTGGGCCCAGGCGCAAAGATATCCTGCCGCGTAGGTTGATCATTGGATTCGTTGAACAGAAACAATCCAGCCACCCAGGACAGAGGCCCTGGCGCTGAGGAAATCAGCTGGCTTTCAAAACTCCACTGATCCTGATCCTGATCCTGGAACAGGTGAAAACGGGTCTGAGTCGTGCCGTCAAAATCTCCGAACAAGGTGTTCTGCATTTCACGATAGGCCAGAATGTTGCGCCACTGAAAGGCTTCAAATTCGGTCTCCGTAACCAACGAAATACCGAACTGATCGAGATCGTTGATGTCATCGACGAGATCAGTTTCCAGCGTGTAGTAATTGCGATCAGGGTCATTAACCGGTCGTGGTGGTGCATCGCCCGGCTGCGGAATCGGATCACGAATTACGCCGGTGGCAAAGACCGCCCCGTTCCGTTCGCGCAAAGCATCAATCGCAACCTGCACGGAATTGACGCCTTCACGCCATAGCAGACTGCCACGAACGGCATTCAGTCCTTCGTCATTGACCCTGCGGTCATTGGTCACGTCGCGCATGTAGCCATCGCGGTTCCGACTCATTGCCGCGAATTGTGCAGACACCGTCTCACTGAGATCAGCGGACCACGACAGGCGGGCATCGAAGCGGCCCAGATTGCCGATTCTTGTGTCAAAGCGCAGCATCGGTTCTCCGCCGGGTTTGCGCGTGATATAGCGCACGGCGCCACCGGTGGCGTTGCGGCCGTAAAGCGTCCCCTGCGGCCCGCGCAACACCTCGACCCGCTCGATGTCGTACAGCGCCATCAAAGCCCCGGTGGAGCGCGGTATGTAAACATCGTCAATGTAGATGGCAACCGCCGGATCGGCGGTGAACAGCGACTCATCAGCGCCGATACCGCGCAGAAAAATCTTGGCGCCCGTGCT
>CAZUTZ010000504.1:347-1568 GCA_964623655.1 uncultured Wenzhouxiangella sp. | reverse complement strand
CCGGCTTCGTCTTCGGAGTTTCGGTGGTCACCTGTGTCTGGGGTCTGTTTCACAGCGGCACTGCCGGGCTGCACTCGCTGTACCGACACAACAACCCGGGTATCGGCCTGGCCCGGCTTGGCGTCATTGGCGCGGTGGCCTGGTGCGGTTACGTGCTGTTCAACCATGCTGATCCAACCATCGAGGGTTGGTGGACGCTGTTGTATGCTGCGATGGCCTTCGCCGCCATCAAGCTGTTCGGCCAGTTCGGCGCCGAGTGGTTCGGGCCGCGACTGCGCGAGGACGTGTTCGAGCGCAAGAACTGGGCAGCCGCCCAGTTCATTGCTGCCTACACCTTCTCAACCGGGCTGATTTTTGGCGCGGCCATGTGGGGCGACATGAGCCCCGACTCGCTGGACTACGGTTGGGTGTTCCGCTTGCTGCCCGGCTACGAGGACGGCTGGTGGATCACGCCCTGGTTCTTCCTGTTGGGCTGGGGCATTCTGACGGCCACCATGGTGTTTTATTTCCGCCGTGAGCACGACAATTTCCGCCAGCGCGTGGTGCGCGAGCGGGATTCGGAAGACGCCCAGGCCGCCAGCCTGTTCTGCATTGCCTGCGCCATCACCATTGCCTACGCCGTCGAAGGCGACTACCTGGGCTTTTTCCACAGCCTGGCCGGCTTTTCGCTGATCGCCCTGCCCATTCTGGCCCATGAAATCATGCGTCCGGCGCGCGGCCACGTAAAGCGTCAGAAGGGCGAGGGCTGGTTGTACATCCTGATGGCGCTGATCGGCATCGCCGTTGCACCCTGGATGGCCCGCCTGATCGGCCTGGATCTCTTTTAGCCGACCCGATGCGAACGCTGGCCTGGCCGCTGGATGCGGCCGAGATCAATCACCTGCGCGACCGACTCCGGTTTGATTTCTGCAAGTGGGATGTCTTCCATCGTGGCCGCGACGATCTGCTGCCGGACGCACTGATCCTTGGCGCCGAAGAGCACGAACAACTGGTCAGCATTGCCCAACGCTGCTGGCAGGCGCTTCGGCCAATGGAAGCCGAACTGGCCCGGCAGCCGGAATCCCTTGAAACCATCGGCATCCCGGCGGGCCTTCGCGAGTGCATGGCCCAACCGCAACCGACCGTCGGCCGCCTGACTCGCTGCGATTTTCATCTGGCCGTGGGCGGACGCTGGGTGATTACCGAGTTCAACGAAGACGGGCCCGGCGGACTGGTGGAAAG
>CAZUTZ010000504.1:0-337 GCA_964623655.1 uncultured Wenzhouxiangella sp. | reverse complement strand
CGGGCTGCACCGCGTGCTGGACGAGGACTTTGGGGAGCTTTTCAGCGGCCTTCGGCCGGCCGGCGATTTGCGCCCGGCTCTACTGGAGGCCTTTGCCGCCTACCCGCGCATCGGGCTGGTTTATGCCACCGGCTATTCGCTCGACTTGCAGCCCATGGCGCTGCTGGCCAGCTGGCTGCGCGAGGCCGGTCACGAGGTGGCCCTGGGCTCGCCGGCCAACCTTCACTTCGACGGATCAACCGCCTGCCTGCTGGATCAGCCGATTGACGCGATTTACCGCTACTACCCGGCCGAATGGCTGCCCGACCTGCCCAACGCCGAGGCCTGGCAGCGTGCC
>CAZUTZ010000503.1:0-1568 GCA_964623655.1 uncultured Wenzhouxiangella sp. | reverse complement strand
GAGGACATTCCCGGCCCCGACATGGGCACCAATGCCCGCGTCATGGCCTGGATGATGGACGAATACTCCAAGTTCCACGGCTACAGCCCGGGAGTGGTCACCGGCAAGCCCCTGGAGCTCGGTGGTTCGGAGGGGCGGCTCTCGGCCACCGGGCGCGGCTTGTTCTTTGCGGTCGAGCAGGCAGCCGGGACGATGGGGCTTTCCCTCAAAGGCGCCCGGGTGGCGGTACAAGGCTTTGGCAATGTCGGCTACTGGGCCGCCCGTTTTCTGGCCGATGCCGGCTGCACAATCGTTGCGGTAAGCGACGTGGAAGGCGCACTTCACTGTGCCGGCGGGCTGGATATCAATGCCCTGCAGCGCGTGGCCGAGGACACCGGTACGGTGATGAACTACGACGGTGAAGACTGCCAGCGCCTGCACCGCGATGCCTTGTTTGCCTGCGATTGCGACATTCTGGTTCCGGCTGCGCTGGGCGGAGCCATTCATGCCGACAACGCCGGCGACATCAAGGCCCGGCTGATTGCCGAGGGCGCCAACCACCCGACCACGCCCGAGGCCGATCAGATTCTTGCCGACAAGGGCATTACCGTGTTGCCGGATATTTTCGCCAACGCCGGCGGCGTCACCGTGTCGTAGTTCGAGTGGGTGCAGAACCTGCAGCAGATGCGCTGGGAGGCCGAGCGTGTCGATGACGAGCTGCGCCAGGTCATGCAGGCGGCTTTCCAGGCGATCCAGAAGGCCAGCGACGAGTTCGACACCGATCTGCGCACGGCGGCCTTTGTCGTCGCCATCCGGCGGGTGGCCGAAGCGGCCCGCCTGCGCGGCCTGCACTGAGAACAGGGCCTGCCGTGCCGCTGAGGTTCAATCGCCAGAAGCTGAAAGATTCCAGTGAGGCCTCCTGGGTCGCGCTGGATCTTTTCATGGTGGCCCTGGTGGCGTTGAACCTGCTGCTCATCCTGTTCGATACCTTGTACGGCACGGCCCCGTTTCGCGGCCTGGTCGAGGGCGCAAGCCCGGCCTTCAGCGAGTTCTACAACGAGCACATCCACGAGCATTTTCTCTACTGGGACCTGGTCTTCATCGCCATTTTCCTGGCCGAGTTCTGTTTCCAGTGGGTGGTGGCCGTGCGCCGGCAAACCTATGCCCGCTGGTACTTCTTTCCTTTCCTGCGCTGGTACGACTTGCTGGGCTGCATTCCGATCGATTCGTTCCGGATGCTGCGGTTCCTGCGCATGGTCTCGCTGCTCATTCGCCTGCAGAAAATGGGCATCATCGATTTGACCGATACCCGGCCCTGGCGCTTTTTCGAGTTCTACTTCAACGCCTTCATCGACGAGGTCTCCGACCGGGTAATGGTGCGCACGCTGGACGACTTCCGACGTGAGCTGGAAGACGAGACACCGGTAACCCGTGAAATCATCACCAAGGTGATTTCGCCCCAGCGAGACAAGCTGGTCGAGCACCTGTCACGCCGCATCGGCCACATCGCCCAGCAGAGTTACGACAAGCACCAGGAAGAGATCCGGCAGTACGTCGATTCGGTGATTGCCGACGCGGTCAAGGCCCAC
>CAZUTZ010000502.1:0-1579 GCA_964623655.1 uncultured Wenzhouxiangella sp. | reverse complement strand
ATCGGAATGCGCGGCCGAATTTCACGAATCCGCCGGCGAATTTGCGTACAATTCAGAATTAGACCGGACAAATTATCAGATGCCCTCCATGCATAAGCTCAACCCCCTTGACCTGTTCAATATCGGCGACCTGCTCAGCGAAGAAGAGCGGATGATTCGCGACAGCGTCGCGCGTTTTGTAGATGAGAAAGCCTTGCCGTTGATGGCTGAGTGCTTTGACGAAGGCCGCTTTCCGGCTGAACTGGTGCCTGAGATTGCCGATCTGGGCCTGCTGGGCTCCAGTCTGGAGGGCTACGGCTGCGCCGGGCTCAATGCAGTCAGCTACGGGCTGATCTGCCAGGAACTGGAGCGGGGGGACTCCGGCTTGCGCAGTTTTGTATCGGTGCAATCCTCCTTATGCATGTACCCGATCCATGCTTTTGGTTCCGGAGAGCAAAAGGAGCGCTGGCTGCCCGACATGGCTGCCGGTAAAGTCATCGGTTGCTTCGGGCTGACCGAGCCTCACGGTGGTTCCGACCCCTCAAACATGAAAACACACGCCAAGCGCGACGGGGATGACTGGATCATCAACGGGGCCAAGATGTGGATTACCAACGGCAACCTGGCCCAGGTTGCCATCGTCTGGGCGCGAACCGACGAGGGCATACTGGGCTTTATCGTGCCGACCGATACGCCCGGCTTCGAGGCGCGCGAAGTCAAGGCCAAGATGTCGCTGCGCGCTTCAGTGACATCAGAGTTGTATTTCGATAACGTCCGCGTCCCCGACGCCAACCGTCTGCCCAATGTCAAAGGTCTCAAGGGGCCGCTGTCGTGCCTCAGCCAGGCTCGCTACGGCATTACCTGGGGGCCGATCGGCTCGGCCATTGCCTGTCTCACCGAAGCGATTGACTACACCGCGGATCGTGAATTGTTTGGCCGCCCGCTGGCAGCCAACCAGGCGGTGCAGATCCGGCTGGCCGATATGGCGCGGCGGATCACCCAGGCTCAGCTGATGTCGCTGCGCCTTGGCCAGCTCAAGGACGCAGGTAAAGTCCACCCGACCCAGATCTCCATGGCCAAGTGGAACAATGTGCGCATGGCGCTGGATATCGCCCGCGACTGCCGCGATCTGCTGGGCGGCTCTGGAATTACGCTGGAGTACGTGGCCATCCGCCACATGCTGAACCTTGAGTCGGTGATTACCTATGAGGGGACCGAGACGGTTCACCAGCTGGTCGTCGGGCGAGAATTGACCGGTCTGAACGCGTTTTAGGCTTGAAGGCTGATCGGCAGTTTTAAGCCCGCTGCAACGCTCGCGAGCCCGGTTTTAAAGTAACCTGCACCCCAGTTGTCTTTATCTGCGGTGTTGTCACTATGACCCAAGCTGCGCTGCGGCGGCTCAATCGGGCCGAAGTGGTTGATCAGGCCTTTCTGGCTCATCTGGACGCACTGGCGGCAGATCCACCGTCGTCTGAATCCGGTGGGGAAATCGCTTCAAGCGTCTGGTTGGATTTGTTCGACAGCCAGATGCAGTCGCGTCAGCTTGACCTCATGGCCAGGGTCAAGCGGGCTGAAAACAAGGTGTTTTATACGATTGGCT
>CAZUTZ010000501.1:0-1584 GCA_964623655.1 uncultured Wenzhouxiangella sp. | reverse complement strand
CGCCTGGAGGTGGGCCGCAGCCTTTTCCTTGCTGGCAAAAAAGCCGGTGCACTCCATGACTACATCGACACCCATCTCGCCCCAGGGCAGTTTGGCCGGGTCGCGCTCGGCCAGCACCCGGATCCGGTCACCATTTACGACCAGATCATTACCGTCAATTCCAACCTCTGCTGCAAAGCGGCCGTGGGCTGTGTCGTGACGGGTCAGATGCGCATTGGTTTCGGTATCGCCGAGGTCATTGACCGCAACAATGCTGATGTCTTGGGTACGGTTGTACTCATACAGCGCTTTGAGGACGTTACGGCCGATGCGGCCATAGCCGTTGATGGCGACCTTGATGGTCATGCGACTCTCCTAGATATGAGGTGTTTGCGAAGGAATGATTCAATTGTACTGACATCAGCCAGACGCGGCCAGTGAACACGCCGCGGGCTGGTGTTTTCGGGCTGCGCGCGCTACATTGACGGGCAGATATCGCAGCCTGGCGGAGCCCGCCCATGTTGTTCAATCGCTCCTTGTTTGGTCTGCTTGCACTGGCAGTGCTTGTCGCCCTGGCCGCCTGTGAGGATCAGACGGAGCCGAAAACCAAACACCGCTCTCTGGCAGACGCGGCGGCGCAGTTGCGCTCCAGTGCCATGGTCGATACCACCCGGCGCGGTCACGTGACCTGGAACGGCAGCGCGCAGATTCTCAAATCATCCGACTGCTATCTGCTTGAACGTGACTACGTGATGGTCGGGCGCGGTGACAGCGTGACGCTGCGCGTTGTTTTTCAGGCCCAGCGCAGCGGCGACATGGATTCGATCCGTTTCGATCAGCCCCGGTTGGTGGAACTCAGGCTTGATGCCTCGCGCCATGACGGCGCGACCTATCGGGCCGAACCGCCAAAGCCTGAGGCGACCGATATCAGCGCGGAACCTACCGTGACTTTTGGCAGCGTGCGGTTGGGCCGTAGCGACTCGGGCTCGGATCGGAACGCACCACCGTCGGTTGAGATGAGCTTCGAATTCCACTGCCCTTGATGAAAACGCAAGACTCGGACGAAATCACTCGACTGCTGGACGAAATCCGGCGCAGCCCAGAGCAGTTCCAGCGCCTCATTCCGATGATGTACGACGACTTGCGCCGAATTGGTCATAACCAGCGCGCGGCTGCCGGTTGGATGGCGGGGCCGACGCTGCAGACCACTGCGCTGGTCAATGAGGCCTTCCTGAAGCTGCAGATCCGGCTGCAGGAGCGGGTCGAAAACCGGCTGCATTTCAAGCGGCTGATGGCCAAGGTGATGCGCCAGCTGATCGTGGACTATGCCCGCCGGCAGATGGCGGCCAAGCGCGGCGGGGTGCAGCCGGACCTGGAGTGGTCGGACCAAATGGCAGCGAGCGAAGATGACTCCGACTTCACTCTGGACGTCGAAGCGGCGCTGAGCAGACTCGAAACCGAGCAACCGCGTCAGGCCGAAGTCATGAGCGCCAACATTTATCTGGGTTGCACTGCGGCAGAAATCGGTGAAATGCTGAATTTGTCCGAGCGCACTGTGCGGCGCGAGCTGCAAAAAGGGCGCGCGTGGATGATGATGGAGTTGGC
>CAZUTZ010000500.1:0-1589 GCA_964623655.1 uncultured Wenzhouxiangella sp. | reverse complement strand
AATCAGCACAAATATGAGTTCCGCAGCGTACAGGTTGCCAAACAGTCGCATGGCCAGCGACACCGATTTGGAGACCATCTCGACCACGTTCAAGGCAAGGTTGGGAATCCACAGCAGCGGGTTGGCGCCAAAGGGGTGGGTGAACATCTCGGCGCCGAAGCCACCGAAACCCTTGCCCTTGATGCCGTAGATGATGATCAGTGCCAGCACCGTGATCGACAGGCCAAAGGGCGCGTTGATGTCGGCCGAAGGCACGATGCGGAAATAATCGAAGCCGACGATGTACATGATGGTGGGCACGTAGTCGACCGGCACCAGGTCCATCAGGTTCCAGAGCAGGACGACACCAAAGATGGTGAGCGCCAGCGGGCCGACGAAGCCGCGCGGGCCGTGGAAGCTTTCCTTGACCGAGTTGTCGACGAAATCAATCAGCAGCTCGACGAAGTTCTGCAGTCCACTGGGCACCCCGGAGGTGGCCCGACGCGCCGCGACATACAGGAAACCGAGGAAGAACAGGCCCAGCACCCAGGAGACCATCATGGTGTCGAGGTGCCAGACGAACGGATCCATCGGATCAGCGCCTTTGGGAAGCCGCAGGTTGGTAATGTGGTGATTGACGTAGGCACCCGCGTCGGCCTGCTCGTTCCAGACGTAGGAAGCGCGGGCCTTGGTCTCGGCCCACCAGCCTGACGAGTTGCCTGCCTGAATGGCGGCTTCGGCCGCCGCCGTACTGGTTTCCACTTGCTGATTACCGCTAGCCATGGTCGTCTTCGAGGAATCCCGCTATTCGTTGTCCGTTGTAGAACCCGGCATCAGCGCCATTTTGCGCATTGCCAGCCAGTAAGCCATGATGGTGATCGAGTACCCGGCAAGCACCGGCAGGAAGTAGCCGGGAAACCATCGGGCGACGACCACGAAAACGATCACCGCCAGCAGGAACTTGATCAGCATGGCGCGATAGAAGCCGCGCACCATCTGTTTTGGCTTTTGATTCAGGCCGAGGCCCACTCGCAGCGCCGTGATCGCCGTCAAAAACAAGCCGAAACCGCCGCCTATCAGTGCGGCCATCGCCCAGGCCAGCCCGCCCAGTGCAGCCATCACCAGGCCGCAGACCGCGATCAGAATGGCTTGCACCCGCATCAGCCAGGCAATGGTCTTGGCGAATTGCGCTTCGTTCACGTTCCCGCCTGGCAGATGGGCTTGGATATCCGGCAGCCCTTGTGTGACGACAACGTGACACAACGGGCGCTGCAAATCCCGCGAAGTATATCAGAAAAATTTGCCAGGCAGCAGGCAACTGGAGGCCAAATCTGGCCAAATCAGCCCCGGCGAATGCGCTCGATAATGCCCTCGAGCTCGTCCAGGCTGGTGTACTTGATGACCATTTGTCCCTTGCCGCTCGATGAATGGCGGAAACTGACCTGGGCACACAGGGTTTCGGTGAGCTGCTGCTCAAGGCGGTTGATGTCCGGATCGACCGGCGCCGCGGGTTTGGCGCCCGGGTTGCCGTCCTTGATGCGCCGAACCAGGGCCTCGGTCTGGCGCACCGAGAGCCCCAGGTTGATGACCTGGCGGGCAGTGCGTATCTG
>CAZUTZ010000499.1:0-1593 GCA_964623655.1 uncultured Wenzhouxiangella sp. | reverse complement strand
GCCGAGATTCGCCAGGAGGTCATTGAGGGAAAGCTCTAAGGCCATCTCGACGTCGAGAGATGGCCAGGGCAGCGGTCGAGCGCCGCAACATCAGCATTCGCCTGGCCTGCGAGGCGCTTTTCATCAGCCAGAACTGCTATCGGTACGAGCCCAAGCTCTCGGGCGAGAACGCCGAGATTGCTGACTGGCTGGTCCGCCTGACCCACAACCAGAAGAACTGGGGGTTTGGGCTTTGCTACCTTTTTCTACGCAATGTCAAGGGATTCCGATGGAATCACAAGCGGGTATACCGTATTTACCGCGAGCTGGAGCTGAACCTGCGGATCAAGCCGAAGAAGCGGATCGTCAGGGAGGTGCCGGAGCCTTTGGCAGTGCCGACCGCGATGAACGAGACCTGGTCGATGGATTTCATGCATGACAGCCTGGAGTTTGGCCGATCCTATCGCCTTCTCAATGTGATCGATGACTACAACCGCGAGAGGCTGGGTATCGAGATCGACTTTTCGCTGCCCTCAGAGCGCGTCAGACGGACACTGGAGCAGATTATCGAGTGGCGTGGAAAGCCCGCACTGCTGCGGTGCGACAACGGTCCGGAGTACATCAGCGAGGCCCTGAGAGCTTGGGCCGAGAAGCACGAGATCGGCATCCAATACATCCAACCCGGCAAGCCGCAGCAAAACGCCTATGTCGAACGGTACAACCGAACGGTCCGGTACGATTGGCTCAATCAGTACCTTTTCCGAACGATTGACCAGGTCCGAGAGTATGCAACCCGATGGCTCTGGACCTACAATCACGAACGGCCAAACATGGCCCTGGGTGGCATCACCCCAAAACAGAAGTTGGCCCTTGTGGCCTAGGCTCTACTTCTGGGCCACACCAAAAAAGGGAGGACTACCCTTAGGCACCCTAGGCGCCAACCATAGCGTGGTTTCCAGGTCGGTTTCAAACCGGTGCAGATCCCGATTATTGATCCCCACCAGATCACCAGGCACTTTCAGCGCTCGTTCCATTTCCTCCTCGTCGTGGACTTCCACCAGCACGGCCAGGCCCACTTCGCGGCCCAGTTCGGACAGTCCGGCGAGCTGGTCGTCGTTCAGCGCGGCGACGATGAACAGGAGGGCGTCGGACCGATAGCGCGGGTTTCGATGACTTGCCAGGGGTCGATGATGAAGTCTTTTCTTAAGACCAGGAGGCGGCAGGCCTTGCGGGCTTCGACCAGGAAGTCGGTCTGGCCGCCGAAGAAGCCTTCGTCGGTGAGCACCGACAGACAGGTCGCGCCGCCGGCCTCGTAGCTTTTGGCGATGGCTTCGGGGTCGAAGTCCTTGCGGATGATGCCGGCAGAGGGCGAGGCGCGCTTGATTTCGGCGATGACGGCGTCTTGGGTGGCTGCGGCGCGGGTCTTGAGTTCGCCGGCGAAGTCGCGGCAGGGCGGCATGTCGCCAACAATCGCCTTGAGTTCTTCGAGGGTGCGGTCGGCGCGGCGGCGTTCGATTTCGTCGCGCTTGGCCTCGAGGATGGTTTTGAGGATATCGGCACTCATAGGAACCATAACCGCCCTTTTTCGCTAATTCCAGCGGTATCCGGTGCCGT
>CAZUTZ010000498.1:1156-1608 GCA_964623655.1 uncultured Wenzhouxiangella sp. | reverse complement strand
AGGCAGCGAAATACTGTCGTATGAATTGGTCGAACTGACCCGTGTTCGACTGACCTTCGGCCCGCGCGAAGACGGCGAATTCACCCACGCCCGCGACCTGGAGGGCGAGCACACCCAGCTCTTGTACCTGTTGAACAACCCGGACATCAGCACGCTGCAGGTCAAGCGCGTGTTTCGCGAAGGCCTCGAAGAGGCCGGTTTCGAGATTGATTACGCCGGCAGCGATGATGAACTTGGCAGCGGCTTTCACCGCTTCGACACCTTCGATCGAAGCCGTCCCAGCGGTGTCGGCCTGGGCCGCTTCAACTGGCCGCGTAGCGGCCGAGACATGCGCTTCATTGCCGCCACCCATACCGAAGAGTCGGTGTTCGTCAACGTGCTCATGCACACCAACCGCAGCGACGGCTCGCCCGTGATGCGCGTGGACGTGGTCGACAAGGCCGGCGAAGAAA
>CAZUTZ010000498.1:0-1146 GCA_964623655.1 uncultured Wenzhouxiangella sp. | reverse complement strand
CGAGCTGGCCATGGCGGCACCCGAACCGCCAGACGGGCAACCGACCGAGCGCGACGACATCGTGGCCGCACACGACCGGGAAGATTTGAGCGCCGAAGACATCGAGGCCGGCATCCTCGCCGAAGGCCGAGTCGCCGTACGCGACATCCTGTTCGAGTTCGACAGCGCCGACATCATCGATGACTCAGCCGATGCGCTGGCGACCATTGCCGATGTGCTTCAGGAAAACAGCGACCTGGCGCTGTTGATTGTCGGCCATACCGACAACGTCGGCGACTTCGACTACAACCTCACCCTGTCGATGCAGCGCGCCCAGGCTGTCGCGGACTGGCTTGAAGACCACCACGACGTTGACGGAGAGCGGCTGCAGGCCGCCGGCGCCGGCATGATGGCGCCTACCGCCAGCAACCGGCATGAAGACGGCCGGGCGCGTAATCGGCGCGTGGAACTGGTCGAGCGATAAGGGGCCTGCCACCCGGGGTTGTGACCATGCAGCGCAAGCCCAGGTGCGCTGGCGAACAGACCCCGATCCTTTGCGGCTTCATGCTGGATTCGTCCAAGGAATGCCGCCCAGTGAAATGCCCAGACCCGACCACGATGCAAAAGCTCCAATGCCCCGGCCAGCGGCGCCTGCCGTCACGCTCGGGCGGACAACTGCTGGCCGAACTGGGTTGCTGGATCCTGGGCATTGCGATGATCCTGGGCTACCTGGCAGCAACCCGGGGGCTGGAAAACCAGCGCATCCAGGGCCTCGCGGTGTTCTCCGAGGCGCGACTGGCGCAAACGCAAGGCCTTCAACCTGACGGCCTGCCGCTGGCCCGGGAAACCCGGCCGAAGGCCGGCGAAAACGAGCCGCCGACCGTCTCGGTTGCGCGCCAATCCGTCGGGGTCGACGCGCTGCCCATTGCCGTCCTGCGCATGGCCAGTGTCGACCTGGAAGTACCGGTCTACGGCGATGTCAGCGAGCTGAACCTTAGCCGCGGCGCCGGATGGATCGAGGGCACCGCCGCCCCCAACACGGGCGGCAACCTGGCCGTCGCTGCCCATCGCGACCAGTACTTTCGCCCCCTCAAGGACGTTCGCATGGGCGACCGCCTGGAACTCGAAAGCCTGACTGGCCCGCGCGAGTTCAGGGTTACGAGAATC
>CAZUTZ010000497.1:0-1611 GCA_964623655.1 uncultured Wenzhouxiangella sp. | reverse complement strand
AGAGATGGAGGACATCTTTACCCTGCCGTCCGAACGACGGCGTGGCAACTATCTGGTTCTGGCCGACCCGCTCGACGGCTCATCAAACATCGATGTCAACGTCTCCATCGGCACGATTTTCTCGATCTTGCGTGCGCCGACCGGCGACGGCGAGGTCCGCCCTGAAGATTTCCTCAAGCCTGGCGTCGAGCAGGTTGCGGCGGGCTACTGCCTCTACGGGCCGTCGACCTTGATGGTGCTCACCACCGGTAACGGCGTGTGCATGTTTACGCTGGATCGCTCGATTGGGGAATTTTTGCTGACGCGCAACAACGTCCGGATTCCGGCCGAATGCCAGGAATATGCGATCAACGTCTCCAACCAGCGGTTCTGGAAAGCGCCGGTCAGACGCTACATCGAAGAGTGCAACCAGGGTGAGGCGGGTCCGCGCGGCAAGAATTTCAACATGCGCTGGGTGGCATCAATGGTGGCTGAAGTGCACCGTATTCTGACCCGGGGCGGCGTGTTTCTGTACCCTGGTGACGAACGCCTGGAAGCGGCCGGCAAGGCCGGCAAGCTGCGTTTGATGTATGAGGCCAGCCCCATGGCCATGGTGATTGAGCAGGCTGGTGGTGCAGCCAGTACCGGCACGCAGCGCATGCTGGAAGTACAGCCGGAGGATCTGCATCAGCGAGTGCCGGTGATTTTGGGCTCGCGGGCCGAAGTGGAGCGTCTGGTGGCCCATCACGCCGAGGCCGATTGACCCCATCGACTCCATCATTTGCAACGGGTTATTGCGCCGCCGGGCGCCACAAGTCCTGAGCTTCCTCTTCTGCCTCCAGCAACACCAGACGAACTGCGTCAACGACAGCGTCAGTCGTGACGGTGGCGCTGGTCAGCGTATCGAATTCGCCTCCGCGTCTGCTTGAGGTCCAGCGCTGGGGCGGTGGGTTGTTCAGTGAGCGGCCGCTGAACTGGAGGATCCAGTCGCTGCGCCGGACTTCGATCTTGTCGCCTAGCCCCGGGGTTTCGCGATGGCTGAGGACGCGCACGCCCTTGATGTCCCCGACTGGATTCAGTGCCACCAGCAGACGGATATCGCCGGAGTAGCCGCGCGGTGTTGTGACATCAAACACCAGCGCCACCGGCTCGCCGTTGCGGCGGGCGCGGTGGATTATGGCCGGTTGCTCGAAGCCGCTGATCACCTGCTCGATTCGATCGAAGACCGGATCGTTGTCGAAGCGCTCTGCCGGCACCAGCTCGGTGAGCGTGGCCAGGGCCCGGCGCTGCTCAGCCAGAGCGATGGGTTCACGGGTGAGGCGATCAACGCCGCTGAGCAAGACAGCGGCGATCAGCCCGATCAAACCCAGCGACAGGGCCGCCTTGGTTCGCCGATCTCGCTTCATCGGGGCGCACCGTACACGCGCGGCATGGTGTAGCGGTCAATCAGCGGGACGAACATGTTCATCAGCAGCACGGCAAAGGCCACGCCGTCCGGAAATCCGCCCCACTGGCGTATAGCCAGCGTCAAAACGGCGACGCCAATCCCGAAAATCAGCCGGCCGCGCGGCGTGGAGCTGCCCGAGACCGGATCGGTGACGACAAAAAAGGCGGCCAGCATCAGGCTACCGG
>CAZUTZ010000496.1:0-1616 GCA_964623655.1 uncultured Wenzhouxiangella sp. | reverse complement strand
GGAAGTCGGGGTGGTAGTAGTGGTTTCGAATGACTGGCAGGAGATCCCACAGGCGTTCGGTTGCCGCTTGCAGTGGTGTGGCCAGTTCGGGTACGGCGTTGGCCAGGTCGTTGAGCATGCGGCGTTCGTAGCCGGAGTAGACGACGATGCTGCCTTGGGTGCCGATGGCGTCGATCAGTGCGCGTGCCAGTGCCGGGCGTGGGTCGGTGTTTTCGGTGTGCAGGTATTCGCTGTGGCTGAGTTCGCCGGTTGTGGATTCGATGTGCAGCGAGTACTGGAACGGGATGGCCTGGTAGGGGCGCGTGCCGGGGTAGCGTGGCAGTGCTGGCTGGAAGGCTTCGAAGTCGAGGTAGTAGAGTGGCCAGGCGCCCTCGTTCAGAGCCTGGCCTAGCCGCCCGGACTGCCAGGGTGTCTGCGCGATGACGGCCTGGCGGATGCGTTGCTGGATTTCGTTGAGGTTGAAATCTTCGGGGATGTCTTCGATGCGCTCGATGCCCAGTGCTTCCAGCTCGGCCCGGCGGTTGGGGTGCAGGCGGTGGAGTTGGTCGATCGGATGGTCCGGAAATTCCATGCCGTCGCTGCAGTGGGCGTAGTAGGGGCATTCGTAGGGCGTGAAACAGTGATCGCCGATGGGGATGTCGGGCGGCGTGGGCTGGGCGAGCATTTGATGGAAGCTTTGTACCTGCTCGCCGATGCCGTCGGCGACTTCCAGGCAATGCTCGGTGGCATCGAACCAGGCAAAAAGCTGGTCCAGGTCGTAGTCGCCGCCCGGATAGACATAGTGGCGGTTGAGGACCAGGATGCCGGCGCTCTGAATTTTCAGCCCCGCACCGCTGGCAACCCAGTGCTGCAAGGCGACGTCGTTCTGAAAGACTTCCTTTTCTGCCCGGGTTGAGGCTTTGACTTCGACCAGGTCCCATCCCGTTTCGTTGCGCGCCAGGATGTCGACGCGGATGAACACCCCCTGGTGTTCGATGGCGGCCTCGTAGATGGCCGGTACGGCCGGGTCGGCCATCAGCTTGTTGGTCGCGGCGATGGCCTGCTCTCGCTCCCAGGGTTTGAAGCCGACCAGCACACCGCCGGGCCAGCGCTGCTGGGCGAGTTCGCCAACCGCGGTGCCGCGGTCGAAGATGGCCTGCAGCGTGGCGCCCGGCGGTGTGGCGAGGTCTCGTCGATAGACATCGTTCCATAGCCGCAGCGGGCACTGCAGGCCGGCGACGAACCGGGATTTGCTGAGGCCCGGCTTATTCACCACCCTGCCTGCTGCGGCACCACCAGCCCCCGCGTCTGGTGCGTTTCGCTCGGTCGCGGGTCATGACGGGTTGTAAGCCTGCATCAATGCTTCGGCGTCCTTGCGCATGTCTTCGCGCAGGTGATCAGGGGCGATGACTTCCACGCCGCTGCCGAAGCCCATCAGCCACCAGCGCAGTTGCTCGGAGTCCTGCACGGTGGCGCGGATTTCGATGCGACCGTCGTCGAGTGTCTGGTGGGTCTGGTCCGAAGCCAGCGGGGTTTCCAGCAGGGCCTTGCCGGCGAAGGCTTCGAAGCGGACGATAAGCTCGATCTGTTGGCCGCTGGAATAGTCGAAGCCACCCTGGCGGATGTATTGGTCGAGG
>CAZUTZ010000495.1:0-1621 GCA_964623655.1 uncultured Wenzhouxiangella sp. | reverse complement strand
TCGCCGCCGCATTCAGGAGCAGATGCAGCGGCAACGGGACCTGGCGGAGGTTACGCTAGCGTCCATCGGCGATGCCGTGATCACGACGGACGCAACCGGAATGGTCAAATACCTCAACCCGATGGCAGAAAACCTGACCGGCTGGCCCCTCGCCGATGCCCGCGGCAAATCCATAGGTCGTGTCTATCAGCTACGTGACGAAGGCAACGGCATGCCGCTGGAAAACCCGGTGCGCGCGGTTCTCTCCGGCGGCCGCGAGATGCGCCGCCACGATCACGCGATGTTGCAGCAAAACGGCGGAAGGTGGGTCCCGGTGCAGGACACGGCCGCACCGATCCGCAACCGTAACGGACACCTGATTGGCTGCGTGCTCGTGTTCCACGATATGACCGTCACGCTCAATCTGACCCGCGAACTCAGCCACCAGGCCAGCCATGACGCGCTGACCGGCGTCATGAACCGGCGCGAGTTCGAGCGCAGGATGCTGGCACTCCTGAGCACCCCACGATCCACCGGCGACGCCAACATCCTCTGTTACCTGGACCTGGATCAGTTCAAGGTCGTCAACGACACCTGTGGCCATGTCGCCGGCGATGAATTGCTGCGTCAGGTCACTGCCCTGCTTCGCGAGCGTGTTCGTGGCGCCGATCTACTGGCCCGCCTGGGCGGTGATGAGTTTGGCATCCTGCTCGTCGGCTGCCCGCTGGAAAAAGCCGTGGAGATGGCCGAGGACCTCCGCCGCCGCATCCAGGAATTTCGCTTTGCCTGGGACGGCAAGAACTTCGCCATCGGCGTCAGCATCGGCGTGGTTGGGATCGATCCCGACGAGCGGGATCTGAACAACCTGCTTTCTGCCGCCGATACCGCCTGCTACGCGGCGAAGGAATCCGGGCGAAATCGCGTCCACACCTACCGCCAGGATGACGACCAGGTGCTGGAACAGCACGGTCAGATGCAGTGGGTGAACCGGATCCGCTCGGCCCTGGACCAGGATCGACTGCGTTTGTATGCGCAGCCGATCGTGCCGCTGGGCGATGAGGACGCCGGCAAGGACCGGTTGCACTACGAAATCCTGCTGCGGCTCGAGGAGGACGATGGCCGCCTGGTCAGTCCAGGCGCCTTCCTGCCCGCTGCCGAGCGCTACGGCCTCATGCCGGAAATCGATGAATGGGTCCTGCGCAATATGCTTGCATGGCTGGGCGACATGAACGCCCGACCGCAGGGGCCGGTGAGCACCTTCTGCATCAACGTTGCCGGTGCCTCGCTCAGCAATGCCGCCTTCCGCTCCATGGCGCTGTCCAGTCTGCGTGAACTCGGCCTGCCCGCCGGCGCCGTCTGCCTTGAAATCACCGAGAGTTCCGCGGTGGCGAACCTCAGCAAGGTGGTGGAGTTCATCGGCGAGTTGCGTCCGCTGGGCTGCAGCTTTGCACTGGACGACTTCGGCAGCGGTCTGTCGTCCTTTGCCTACCTAAAGGCTTTGCCGGTGGACTATCTGAAGATCGACGGCAGCTTCATCAAGGACATGGACCGGGAGCCAACCGATTTCGCAATGGTCCAGGCCATCAACACCATCGGCCACACCATGGGCCTGAAGACCATCGCCGAGTTCGTCGAGAGCGAG
>CAZUTZ010000494.1:0-1634 GCA_964623655.1 uncultured Wenzhouxiangella sp. | reverse complement strand
ATGCAGAGTTGAACGAGGTGCTGCGCGAGCGCGCCCTCGCAGAGGCTGCGCAGACGGCTCATCCCGAGATCGCGGGCAAGACCGTTCTGGAAGTCTACGAAGAGGAGCGCGGCGCACTGGTGCCATGGCAGGGCCGTTTCGACGGCTATGCCGAGAAGCCGGCGGGGGTGTCGAAGACTTGCCTCGTGTGCTTCGACCGCAACCGCTACCGCGTGTCAGCGGCGGCGGTCGGGCGGCCGGTGCAGGTTCGTGCCTTCGCCAACCGGGTCGTGCTGCTTCAGGATGGGGTGGTCGTTGGGGAGCATGAGCGGGCGTTCGGGCGGGACCAGGTGGTCTACGACCCTTGGCATTATGTCCCGATCCTGGAGCGCAAGCCTGGCGCCCTGCGCAATGGCGCCCCCTTCAAGGGCCTGGCATTGCCGCCCTCGATGGTGCGGGTGCAGTCCCGGCTGGCGGGCATCCCCAACGGCGACCGTCAGATGGTCGATCTGCTGCTGGCCGCCCACCAACAGGGGCTGGAGGCCGTGGAAAGCGCTTGTGCGGAGGCCTTGGCGGCCGGCCTGCGCAGTGCCGACGCGATCCTGAACATCCTGGCGCGGCAATCTGCCAAGGCGCCGATCGAGACGCTGACCCCACCCGCGCACCTGCGCCTGCGTGAAGAGCCAGTGGCCGACTGCGCCCGCTATGATCGCCTGATCAAGGAGGCGCGCTGTGCAACGCAATGAGCTGCTGGAGATGATGCGCGCCCTGAAGCTCGCCGGCATGCGCGCAGCCTATGACGAGATCATGCGGGCCGGCATGCAGAACCGTCGCTCTGTCCCCGAGATCCTGGGCGACCTCCTGAGCGCCGAGCTTGCGGAAAAGACGGCGCGGTCAATACGCTACCAGATGAGCGCCGCGAAGTTCCCGGTGATGAAACACCTCGGGGAGTTCGACTTCACCGCGGCATCGGTCAACGAGGCGCTGGTGCGCACACTTCATGAAGGCGACTTCCTGGATCAGACCCGCAACGCCGTGTTCGTGGGCGGAACAGGCTCCGGAAAATCGCATCTGGCGATCGCGATCGGCGTGAATGCCGTCAACAACCACAGGCGCGTGCGCTGCTTCACCGCCGTCGACCTCGTGAACCGTCTGGACGCCGAGCGGCGTGAGGGCCAGGCCGGCCGCCTCGGCGACCAGCTCTGCCGCGTGGATCTGCTGATCATCGACGAACTCGGCTATCTGCCCTTCGCCGAAGCTGGCGGGCAGATGCTTTTCCACCTCATCAGCACACTCTACGAGCGCACCTCGGTCATGGTCACCACCAACCTGACCTTTGCCGAGTGGCCCACCGTCTTCGGCGACCCGAAGATGACCACCGCCCTGCTCGACCGGCTCACCCACCACTGCGACATCATCGAGACCGGCAACAAGAGCTGGCGGCTCCGAAATCGGGACTGACGGCGCCAGAGAGGGGCCCGGGGCCGTTCCGCTGTGTGATGGCTGCACGGCTCCGGGCCCCTCTCCCACCACAACCAGCGCGAGAGTTCCGTAGTTCGCTTCCGGCGCGTCAGGGGGGTCAAATTTGCGCGCCGATAGGGGGTCAATTTTGGATGCCGATTGACAGGCTTCGATCAGCACCTTGAGAGGCGCCA
>CAZUTZ010000493.1:0-1634 GCA_964623655.1 uncultured Wenzhouxiangella sp. | reverse complement strand
TACGATTTCTGAAGCCTCGGGCCTCTTCCGGGCCATGGTCCGGAAACGCGCAAATCAACGGCCAGCCTCGCGCTGGCCGTTTTTTTTAAGGTGCGTCAGCGCAGGTCAGACCGTTTCAATTAAGGACATAATGTAGCGATGGACGACCACACCAACAAACCGTACTGCCCGGCCGAAGACAAGGTATCGACCACCGTCTATCCCTCCGGCACCCTGAACATGCTCTCGCGCGAGGAAGTCGCTCGCCTGTCCGATGCCAGCGAGGAAGTCGGCGAAGTGCTCCGTCAGTGTGCGCTGGCCGTCCTCAACTCGGGCGAGCAGGGTGATGACGCCGAGTCCATGCTGCGGGCCTTTGATGATTTCCGCATCCAGGTCCACCAGGTCAATCGCGGCATGCGCATCGATGTGGAAAACGCCCCGGCCTGCGCATTTGTCGACGGCAAGATGATCCGCGGCATCCGCGAGCTGCTCTCGGCGGTGGTGCGCGACATCGTTTATTTCCACACCGAAATCGGCCCCAATCCCTACTTCGACTTAGACGAGCCCGAGGGTATTACCAACACGGTGTTCGAGATCCTCCGCAACGCCCACTTGCTGGACGCGCAGCGCGAACCCAATCTGGTGGTCTGCTGGGGCGGCCACTCGATCAACAGCGAGGAATACGACTACACCAAGGAAGTCGGCTACCAGCTGGGCCTGCGCGGGCGCGACATCTGCACCGGCTGCGGTCCGGGCGCCATGAAAGGCCCGATGAAGGGCGCGACCATTGGTCATGCCAAGCAGCGCACGCTGCCCGGTCACTACGTCGGCGTCTCCGAGCCGGGCATCATCGCCGCCGAATCGCCGAATCCCATCGTCAACGAACTGGTCATCCTGCCGGACATAGAAAAGCGGCTGGAAGCCTTTGTGCGACTGGGTCACGGGATCATCGTCTTTCCCGGCGGCGTGGGCACGGCCGAAGAGATCCTGTTCATCCTCGGGGTGTTGCTCAATCCAGCCAATCGCGATGCGCCGTTCCCGCTGATCTTTACCGGGCCTGAGTCGGCGCGAGCGTATTTCGAGGAGATTGATCGCTTTATTGCCCTGACTTTGGGCGAGCGCGCTCGCGAGTTGTACCGCATCGTCATCAATGACCCCACTGAAGTCGCGCGCGAGATGACGCGCGGCATCGACCGGGTCCGCGACTGGCGCGTGCAGGTCAACGATGCGTTTTATTTCAACTGGCTGCTGGAGATCCAGCCCGAATTCCAGCAGCCCTTCGAGCCCAGCCACAAAGCCATGGCCGCCTTGGAGATTTCCGGCGATCTGGAACCCCACCGCCTGGCCGCGAACCTGCGCCGCGCCTTTTCCGGAATCGTGGCCGGCAACGTCAAGCCCGGCGGTGTGCGCGCCATCCGCGAACACGGCCCCTTCGAAATTCGCGGTGAGCCGGAGTTCATGGCATCCCTCGACCAGCTGCTGCGACGCTTTGTCGCCCAAAACCGCATGAAGCTGCCGGGCGGCGCTGCTTATGAGCCGTGTTACCGGATTGTGAGTTGATGCTGTGAGGCCAGGGGCGAGGGGCTAGGGACCAGGGACCAGGGGCTAGGGGCTAGGGGCCATGATCCTTCGCCGGCTTTTAGTGCCAGTGAGCA
>CAZUTZ010000492.1:451-1635 GCA_964623655.1 uncultured Wenzhouxiangella sp. | reverse complement strand
TCAGGATCATCCGGATTGAACCGCACGCCCCACAGAGGGCGCTGGCTGCCGGGATCGATGGCATAGCGGAAATCCCCGACGAACCACTCGTCCCCCTCGTCATAGTCCGGAAAACGGAACAGCCAGTCGGACGAAAAGTGATCGAAGCGAGCCAGGTCATCGCCCAGCCGGCTGTCCGGATCAAAGCCCTCGATCGAAAACCGCTCGACCGAGCCGCCGGGCCAGAGCCGCTGCCCAGCGCCAGGCAGATTGCGAATCGCCGCCAGATGAAAGCGCTCGCCGTCGTCGATCAAACCACGCCAGAGAACGATATTGGCGAACCCGGGCTTGGCCACCAGGCGCTCGACGTGGATGCCTTCATTGTCTGCCCAGCGGTTCAGCGTGGCCTCTGCCCGATGATTCTGCACCGCCGCCAGGGCCATGTAGCCCACCAGCCAGGCCCAGGCCAGCCCGACCGCCAGCCAATGCCTGCGCCAGACCCCCACGACCAGAAGGCCAAGTAACGGCAGGCTGTAGAGCGGGTCGATCACGCTGATCCAGTTCAATGCCACCCGTTCGTCGGAGAACGGCCAGAACAGGTAGGTCCCGTAGGAGGTAAAGGCATCCAGCAACCCGTGCGAGGCGTACCCCAGGGTCGCCCACAGATACAGCCAGCCAAAGCTGACCCGCTTGCGCAGCAGCGGCCAAAGCACCAGGGCCACGGCCAGGCCGCCGAGCGGGATGAAGGCCCGCGAATGGGTCCAGTGCCGGTGATACTCGATGTAAAGCAGCGAGTCGTCACTGGAACGAATCAGCACGTCGAGATCCGGCGCCATGCCGCCAATCCAGCCGGCCAGCGCCGCTTCGCGCATCTTCTCCCGCCGAGCCGCCGGCAGGGCCCAAAGGCTGCCGAACACTCCCTGGGTGACTGGATCCATGAATTCCGATTATGCTGTCGGGTCAATTGCCAAGTGTAACCAATGCCAAGCCATGACCCGTCACTGGATTCTATCAATCGCCGCCGCCAGCCTGCTGCTGGGCGCCTGCCAGACCGCCACCGAGACCGATTGCGACCCGCAGGCCGGCTTCGACCAGGGTCGCGCCGACAATCCACCTGCGCCCGCCTGTGAGGAACGCCAGTACCAGGAAAGCTGGCAGCTGGGCCAGACCCTGGGCGAACTGGAGCGAGAGCGCGATGAACTGCA
>CAZUTZ010000492.1:0-441 GCA_964623655.1 uncultured Wenzhouxiangella sp. | reverse complement strand
GACAGCCTGGAGAACCTCGAGCAGATGCGACTGCGCGTGCTCGGCCGCGAGATCCCGGAACTCGAAACCCTGGCCCGCCTGAGGGGGTTCATGCCCGCAGCCACCCTGGACGGGATGGACTCTCCAGCGGAATGAGCCTGGCCTGAAACGCATCGAGGCAGCCAGCGGCTGCCTCGATGTTTGTCGTATCGATCAGGCCGGATTTACATCGGCACTTCGCACAGGCAATGAGCAAACACGCCCGGACGGCCGCTTCGGGTGGTGGCCATGACCAGCTCGAGGTCCTGCATCAGCGTGCGCTGAAGCTGCGGAGGCAGGCCATTGACCAGGCCAAGAGCAGACTCGTAGCCGGCCTTGGCAATCACCCGCGCGCCCATCTGACTCAGGAACTGCTGCCAGGGGGCCAGCTCCGGCTCGACGTAGCGCACGCGGAAATCCTCA
>CAZUTZ010000491.1:0-1636 GCA_964623655.1 uncultured Wenzhouxiangella sp. | reverse complement strand
CGACCATTCGCACCTCGTCGACGCTGCGGCTGTCGATGCGAACCCGCTCGGTAAACTGCAGCAGATGCGGCGAGGTATAGGCCAGCGTGCGATAGCCGGCAGCGCGGTAGATGGACTCCAGCATGGCCACCACCGAGCCTTTGCCGTTGGTGCCGCCTACCGTAATGACCGGCACGCGGGGTCGGGCCGACGGCAGGCGGTCGAGCAGGGTCTGCACCCGTTCCAGCCCCAGCTGAATGCGGGACTGCGGCGTGCGCTGCTCCAGCCGCCTCAGCCAGTCATCGAGCAATTCGGGCAAGGCGGGCCTATGAGTGCTCTGGGTCAGGCTCAGGGCCGGGTTCGCTTGGTTCCAACTCAGGTTCGGACACTGGCGCCGGATCCAGCAGCTCGCCCTCGCGCACCTCGGGCGGGCGACCGCCCAGCAGCAGCCGCAACAGGCGATGGATGCGCTGCCTCAAGTCGCGGCGGTCGACAATCTGATCTATGGCACCCTTCTGCAGCAAAAACTCGCTGCGCTGAAAGCCCTCGGGCAGCTTTTCGCGCACGGTTTGTTCAATGACGCGTGGACCGGCGAACCCGATCAAAGCATTGGGCTCGGCCAGATTAACGTCGCCGAGCATGCCCAGACTGGCCGAGACACCGCCGGTCGTCGGGTGGGTCAACACGGAGATGTAGGGCAGGCGCTGCTCGCCCATGCGCGCCAGTGCGGCGCTGGTCTTGGACATCTGCAGCAGCGAGAACAGGCCCTCCTGCATCCGCGCCCCGCCCGAGGCGGAGAAACAGACCAGCGGCAGTTCATTTTCAAGGCAGGCGTTGACGCCAGCCACAAAGCGCTCGCCGACCACCGACCCCATCGACCCGCCCATGAACCGGAAATCAAAGGCACAAGCGACCAGATCCATCTCCAGCAGCTTGCCGCGCATGACGATCATCGCGTCTTTCTCACCGGTTGCCTTCTGCGTGGTGGTCAGACGCTCGCGGTACTTGCGCGTGTCGCGGAAGCGAAGCACGTCGACAGGCGCCAGGTCCGCGCCCAGCTCAACGCCGCTGTCGGCGTCCAGAAATGCCTCCAGCCGGGCCCGGCCGGACAACGACATATGGTGGTTGCACTTGGGGCAGACCTGAAGATTGCGCTCAAGCTCCGGCTGATACAGCACCGCATCGCAGTTCTTGCATTTGGTCCACAATCCGTCGGGCACCTTGCGGTTGCTGCCGCCCTCAGTCCGGATACGACCGGGCATCAATTTCTGAAACCAGCTCATGTCAGGCCTTGGCTGTCTGGGCAACGGCAGCAGCGTCCATGGCGCTGCGGACAGCACCAAGGTAGTCGCCCGTCACTGTCGCTGCCTGCTCCGGCGTGGTGCAGGCATCCAGTCGATCAACCAGAGCGGATCCGATGACCACGCCGTCGGCACAACGGGCCACGGCAGCGGCCTGCTCCGGCTCGCGAATGCCAAAACCCACCGCCACCGGCAGCTCGGTGGCCTGGCGGATACGTTCGACCGCCGGCTCCAGCGAGCCGATATCCAGCGTCGCGGCGCCCGTCACGCCCTTGATGGAGACATAGTAGACAAAGCCGCCGACCAGTCTGGCTGTACGCGCCAGGCGACTGTCGGTAGTGGTCGGCGCAACCAGG
>CAZUTZ010000490.1:0-1637 GCA_964623655.1 uncultured Wenzhouxiangella sp. | reverse complement strand
CTCGCAGGGCGCGAACTCGTTTGCTTCTGGCCATTACTCAACACCCTCCACGTTCAAACCCATGCTTCTGGCGCTGCCGGCGATGGTGCGCACCGCGGCGTGCAGATCGGCGGCGGTCAGATCCGGCTCCTTGAGCTTGGCAATTTCTTCCAGCTGCTCACGGTTAACGGTGCCGACCTTCTTGGTGTTCGGCTCGCCGCTGCCCTTCTGGATCTTGGCCGCCTTGCGCAGCAGAAACGCCGCCGGCGGGGTTTTGGTGGCGAAGGTGAAGCTGCGATCCGTGTAGACCGTGATCACAACGGGAATCGGCATGCCGGCTTCCATGGACTGCGTCGACGCGTTGAACGCCTTGCAGAACTCCATGATGTTGACACCATGCTGACCGAGCGCCGGGCCCACGGGTGGGCTCGGGTTCGCCTGGCCGGCCGCGACTTGCAGCTTGATGTAGCTTTTGACTTTCTTGGCCATGTTTACTCTCCTCGGGTTCAAGCGCCTGGCGGTAATGCCAGGCTCCCCGTAGTGGGGTTTTTACAATATCGACAACGGTTATCCCGCCGACGACAAACCCGGGAGCCTCATGGGCGACCCGGGTCATTGAATTCCCGCCTGTCCTGACCCCAGAGTCAGCCGACAGACCGGCAATGATTCAAACCTTCTCGACCTGCTGGAAATCCAGCTCCACCGGCGTTGAACGACCGAAGATCGATACAGCCACCCTCAGGCGGCTTTTTTCATAATTGATTTCCTCGACCACGCCGCTGAAATCGTTGAACGGGCCGTCGACCACGCGAACCATCTCGCCGGGTTCGAACAACACCTTCGGCCGCGGCTTGTCGACACCGTCGGCCACCCGCTGCAGGATGGCATCCGCCTCGCGCTGCGAGATCGGCGCCGGGCGATCCTGACGACCGCCGATGAAACCGAGCACTTTCGGCACTTCTTTGACCAAGTGCCAGGTGTCATCGTTCATTTCCATTTCAACCAGGACATAGCCCGGGAAAAACTTGCGTTCGCTGCGGCGCTTGACGCCCTTCTTCATCTCGACCACTTCTTCGGTCGGGACCAGAATCTGACCAAACTGGTCTTCCATGCCGGCTCGACGAATACGCTCTTCCAGCGAACGCTTGACCGACTTCTCGAAGCCGGAGAACGCATGAACGACGAACCATTGCATGGCCATCAAGAGCCTCCCGACACGCCAATCAGGCGGCGGACAATCCAGCCGAACAGGGTATCCATGAGGAACAGCAGGATCGCAACGATGATCGTGATGACCAGAACCATCAGTGTGGTCTGCAGGGTTTCCTGGCGGTTGGGCCAGACCACCTTGCGACGCTCCACGTCTGCCTCACGGACAAAACCGAACATCTCCCGGCCACGCTGGGTCTGCCCGATCACGCCCAGGCCGACACCGGCGACGACCAGCAGGCCAACCACCCGCACAACGACCATGACGTCGTCGGAGAAATAGAAGAACCCCACCAGCCCTGCCAGCAAAATGAGCAGGCCCGTGGCCCACATCATGATGTCACGCGATGATGTTTTTTCTGCTGCCATAATGTTCGTGGTCGCCTTGGAAAGCGGTGGCAGGCGAGGAGGGACTCGAACCCCCAACCTGCGGTTTTGGAGACCGCTGC
>CAZUTZ010000489.1:0-1638 GCA_964623655.1 uncultured Wenzhouxiangella sp. | reverse complement strand
CTTTATTTTAGCGAAATATTAAGAAAGTAGCCAATTATACTGGTGGGCGTGTAAGCCGGGTCGTCAACAGCCCGCCCTTCTGACCCCCCATACACCGAGACGGCGAACGCCTTGATCAGAACCCTCCTTTTCGCGCTGCAATTCGTGGTCGTTGGACTGGCCGCCGCGTTCATTGCCGTCTGGCTGCGCCCGGATCTGCTCCCTGCCCTGAGCCCGGACCCGGCACCTGCGCTGTCGCCGAGTTCCTTCGCCGATGCCGTCAATCGTACCGCGCCGGCCGTGGTCAGCGTCTATACCCGCACGCTGGTCACCGAGCCGATGGCCGGAGAGTCGGCCGACCCACTGCTTCGCCTGCTCTACCGCGACCGCACGGTCACGCGGCCCCGGCGCGGACTGGGTTCCGGGGTATTGCTCAGCGAAGACGGGCTGATTCTGACCACCCTGCACGTCATCTCCGGAGTCGACGACATCGTCGTTGCACTGTACGACGGCCGCACCGCCGAGGCGCGGCTGATCGGCGCCGATCCGGCAACCGACCTGGCGGTGCTGAAAATCGATCTGGACGGACTGCCAGCCGCCGAACTGGCCACCGACGCGACCTTGCGCGCCGGCGATGTCGTGCTGGCCATCGGCAATGCTTTCGGTTTGAGCCATACCGTCACCCTGGGCATCGTCAGCGCCACCGGGCGCGCTCAGCGCAACCTGCCGGTGCTCGACGAATTCATCCAGACCGATGCGGCGATCAACCCCGGCAACAGCGGCGGCGCGCTGATCAACGCGCGCGGCGAAGTGGTCGGCATCAACAGCGCTTCGCTCAGCCAGAACCTGGGCGCGCAGGGCATCGGATTCGCAATCCCGGCGCCGCAGGCTTATCAGATTGCCTCGAAGATCATCGACTACGGCGCCGTCCAGCGCGCCTGGCTGGGCGCCGAGCTGGCCGATGTCGCGATCACCGTAGACCGGCCGGCCGGGAGCCAGCGCGGGGCGCGCATTACCGTGATTCACGACGGCGGGCCCGCCGAGGCGGCCGGACTCCGGCTGGGAGATGTGCTGCTAAGCGCCGACGACGAACCGGTGGGGTCGGCGCGCAACCTGATGCTGCGCATCAGCCAGCTCGACCCCGGCCACGAACTGGAAGTCGAAGTCGTGCGCGGCGGGCAGTTGTTCACCACCGGCGTGACCCTGATCCAGCAGCCGCCGCTGCGCGGCTGATCAATGGCCTGCTTCGGCTAGAATCCCCAGCATTCTTTTGTCAGGAAATCGAGTCAGGTGAGCATCAAATCAGATCGCTGGATCCGCCGCATGGCCGAACAGCACGGCATGATCGAGCCCTTCGAGCCGGGCCAGGTGCGCTCGGCCGAGGGCAGAAAGCTGGTCTCCTACGGCACCTCCAGCTACGGCTACGACGGGCGCTGCGCGGATGACTTCAAGATCTTCACCAACATCAACTCGGCAGTGGTTGACCCCAAGCACTTTGACCAGAACAGCTTTGTCGATTTCAAGGGCGATACCTGCATCATTCCGCCCAACTCCTTCGCCCTGGCCCGGACGGTGGAGTACTTCCGCATCCCGCGCAATGTACTCACCATCTGCCTGGGCAAGTCGACCTACGCCCGCTGCGGCATCATCGTCAACGTG
>CAZUTZ010000488.1:1433-1641 GCA_964623655.1 uncultured Wenzhouxiangella sp. | reverse complement strand
CTACCACAACCTGCGAGGCCTTCGTCTGCTTCATTGCACGGCAAAACCCGTGCACGCCGGCGCCACGGCCCGACTTCTCGTCACCCTGAGCGACCAGGACGGGCGGTCGCGACCTGCCCTGGAAATTCGCCGCGCCGACGCGCTGACCGGCTTTGACCTTGCCGGCACAAGCCTGGAGACCGTCGACATCCCTATCCAGACTCACCAT
>CAZUTZ010000488.1:0-1423 GCA_964623655.1 uncultured Wenzhouxiangella sp. | reverse complement strand
GTGGCTGGCTGTCCCCGGGAAGGCTTCGAATTCAAACCAGCCATCCCATCGGCCTGTTCGAGGCCTGGGCCTGGTTCTGGCCGGCCCAACGCATTCTGGTCTGGCCCAAACCTGCCGAGCACCCGCCTGCGCTGCCGCGAGGACTGGGCGATGAAGGTGGCCGTCAAACCCGCCGGCAGCCCGATAGCGATAATTTTCATAGCCTGCGCGGCTGGCGCCCGGAGGATCCGCTGCACCGAATCGCCTGGAAAGCGAGTCAGCGTCACCAGGCCCTGCTGGCCCGCGAGTTCCGTGCCGAAGTGGCCGAACACGTGGTGCTGGACCTGGCCCAGGCGCCTGCCGCTGACCTCGAACAACGCATCAGTCTGTTGACCGCCTGGGTCTTGCAGGCGCATCGGGAAGGCATTGACTGGACAGTGCGTCTTGGCAGCCAGTCAATTGGCCCCGACCGCGGCGAACCTCACCTGGAAGCCTGCCTGCGCGCCCTGGCGGAGTTCGGTCAATGACCGCAGCCCTCAGGCACTGGTTTCGGCCCCGACTGCCTGGCCCTGGCGAACTGACCCCTGCGGCGGTCTACTGGACGCTGGCGGCTTTTCTGGTCGCTGCCTTCCCTCATCTGATGGCGATGCCACCGGCACTGACGGCCACGGTATTCGCGCTGATCGGCTGGCGCGCAATGGCCGTCTGGCGGGGCTGGCGACCGGTTCCGGGGCCACTGCGTGTGCTCCTGACCCTGGCATTGCTGACGCTGGTCGTGATTGCCTTCGGTGCCAGCTGGGGCCGAAGGCTGGCCACCGCGCTGCTGTGCGTGATGCTGGCCGCCAAGCTGATGGAAATGTTCCATGTTCGCGACTTGCGCATGGTGGCGTCGGTCTGTTTCTTCCTGGTCGCCACCCAGTTCCTGTTCAACGAACGATTGATTTTTCTGAGCTATCTGATCGCGGGCTGCTGGCTGGCAACCCAGGCACTCGGCCAGATCCAGCGTATCCAGATCAATCAGCGTCGCGGTCTGGCCATCCAGGCCCGGTCCGCCGAGCCAGGCGATACGGGCCCATGGGCGCTCAAGAGCCTGCGCCAATCCGGAAAGTTGCTGGCAATGGCCCTGCCGGTCGCCCTGATCCTGTTCTTCCTGTTTCCTCGCCTGGCCCAGCCATTGTGGGGCTTGCCCGAAGAGGCCATGGACGGCCGAACCGGCTTGTCGGACAGCATGTCACCCGGCAGCATCTCGGAGCTGTTTCTCGATCATTCCCCCGCTGTTCGGGTGGAATTCGACGGCCCACCGCCACCGGCCCAGATGCGCTACTGGCGGGGACCGGTGCTGTGGCGCTTCGACGGCAATACCTGGCAGCGTGCCTTTTTCTCCGACCAGCAGCTGACCGAACCGCTCGAGGAGTCTGCATCGAGCATTCGCTACCGGATGCAG
>CAZUTZ010000487.1:0-1642 GCA_964623655.1 uncultured Wenzhouxiangella sp. | reverse complement strand
GTCACTCTGCACTTCAGTGCCCGAGGCCAGGGCCAGCCAGGCCACTTCCAGATTGGCTGACCAGCCTTCGCTGCCGGCCATGGCGGCGACTCGCTCAGGCTGGAAGATCAGCGCCCAGACGGCGCCCAGCAGCGCCCCGACAAAGATGCTGGGCAGGGCCGGCATCTTGGCCATCGCCATCACGAACAGCACCAGCAGCGGGAACAGCATGAACACGTTGATGGTGAACAGCTCCTGCAGCTGGCTTTGCATGACCAGAAGCGACGAGGCATCGCCGCCCTCGCCGGTTCGAAGGCCAATCACGGTGTAGAGCAGCACGGCAATCACCAGTGCGGGCACGGCCACCAGGGTCATGTAGCGGATATGGGCAAACAGCTCGGTGCCGCTGACCGCCGGGGCCAGGTTGGTGGTGTCGGACAGGGGCGACATCTTGTCGCCGAAGTAGGCGCCCGACAAAACGGCACCGGCGGTAATGGCCGGCGACATGTCCATGCCGGCGGCCACCCCGATCAGCGCCACGCCAATGGTGGCAGCCGTTGTCCACGAGCTGCCGATGGACAGCGCCACGATGGCGCAGATCAGACAGCTGGCGGCGTAAAACCACTGCGGGCTCAGCAATTCCAGGCCGAAGTAGATCAAGGTAGGCACGATGCCGGCCAGCAGCCAGGTGCCAATCAACGCGCCCACCATCAAAATGATGAGAATGGCGCCCAGGGCAACGGAAATGCCGCGGACAATGCCTTTTTCGATGGTTTTCCAGCGGTAGCCATTGGCAAAGGCGATCAGGATGGCAATGCCGGCGGCAATCAGCAGGGCAATCTGGTTGGGGCCGTAGGACGAGTCGTCGCCGAACAGCCACACGGAGCTGGCCAGCATGGCCATCAGGGCAACCAGCGGCAACAGGGCCTGCCAGTAGCTGGGAGTTTTGGGGGTTTCAGGCATCGTTGTTGTTTTCCCTCTTTTGTGCGGCCCGGAAAGGGCATCCCGCCGCCATGGTACATCAAGTTTTTCCGCTTGACCCTGATGCCCGGAGCCGCGAGACCTCACTTGCATGGCCGCTGACGGCCCGAGCCTGATAACCTATGCACAGTCTCTGATGACGCCCTATTCCCGATGAACTTCACGGCACGATTTTTCAAGAAACCCTGGCAGGACAAGCGCGTGGACGTGCGCGCCAAGGCCGTTGCCAGCAGTGATGACCCGGCCCTGGTCGAGCAACTGGCCAGCTTCGCCCAGGACGACGAGGCCGCCGAGGTGCGCCTGGCCGCGCTGCGCCGCTTGAATTCACCGGCCCGCTGGCTGGCCGCCCGGGAAAAGGACAAGGACGCCCCCATCCAGGAAGCGGCCGACCAGGTGTTGTTCAAGGCCAGCCTGAAAGTCGGCGACAACGCCGCCGAACGCGCCGGCCAGCAGTGGCTGGCCCACTTTGCCAGTGAAAGCCAGCGCCGCCAGGTAGCCCGGAAGGCGGCCGACCCGGCCATGCGCCGGATGGCACTGCAGGGCATCAGCGCCCAGGGTTTTCTGGGCGATTGCTTCGCCTCTGAAAAAGACAAGACCCTGGCCGCCGAGTTGCTGGCCCGCATTGACCAGCCCTCAACGCTGGAGCGGCTGGCTGAGAGCCTGCGCAAATCCAGCAAGGCCA
>CAZUTZ010000486.1:0-1642 GCA_964623655.1 uncultured Wenzhouxiangella sp. | reverse complement strand
TGTACCGCTGGCTGAGAAAAGGCATGTTCCTGCTGTCGCCGGAAACGGCGCACGAGGTGGCCGTGCACGCCATGGCGGCGGGGCGGTTGACCGGCATGAGCCGGCTGATGGCCGGCCCGCGGCCTGAGCACCCGGTCGAGCTGATGGGCCTGACTTTTGCCAATCCGGTCGGGCTGGCGGCGGGATTCGACAAGAACGGCGGCTACATCGACGCCCTCGGCGCGCTGGGTTTCGGCCATATCGAAGTCGGCACGGTCACCCCCAAACCCCAACCCGGCAATCCCAAACCGCGCCTGTTCCGCCTGCCCCAGCACGAGGCCATCATCAACCGCATGGGCTTCAACAACAAGGGCGTGGATCACCTGGTCGGGCGCCTGAAGTCGGCGCGCTACGACGGTATCGTCGGCGCCAACATCGGCCGGCAGAAAGACACGCCGACCGATCAGGCCGCCGGCGACTACCGGGCCTGCCTGGAAAAGGTCTACCCCTGGTGTGACTATGTCGCCGTCAACATCTCCTCGCCCAACACGCCCAATCTGCGCGAACTGCAGGACACCGGGCCGCTGACCGAACTGCTGGCCGAACTTGTCGCGGCGCGCTCGCGCCTCGAGGCCGAGCACGGGATGTACCGACCCATCGTGCTCAAGATCGCGCCGGACTGGGCGGAGTCTGCGCTGACCACCTCGCTGGAGGTGATCGGGGCATCCGGCCTGGACGGCCTGATCGCCACCAACACCACGCTGGATCGAGCACCCGTCAGCGGCCATCCGAATGCCGACGAAACCGGCGGCTTGAGCGGGCGACCGCTGATGCCGCGCTCCACCGAGGTGCTCAAACACGCCCGCAGCGTGCTCGGCCCCGGTTTTCCCATCATCGCTTCAGGCGGCATCCATGGCGCCGTGGACGCGGCGGCCAAGCGCGCCGCCGGCGCTGATCTGGTCCAGCTCTACACCGGCTTCATTTATGAAGGCCCGGCGCTGATCCGGGCCTGTACTCGGGGCTGGTCGGCCTCGCCCGCGCGTGCAGCGGCCTGAAATCGTCAGGGACGCCGACCTGGCGTCCCTGAGCACCTTTCGCCTGCCGGCTCGCGCCGCTGAGCTGGTCGTCATCAGACACCCCGAACAGCTGGCCGCCCTTCCCCCTGCCGAGCGGGGCGAGCTGGTGCTGGGTGGCGGCTCGAACACGGTGTTCCTGGCCGACTATCCCGGCCGGGTGTTGCTGAACCGCCTGCGCGGCATTCACTTTGAAAACAGCGGCGACGATGTCCTGGTCACGGCTGCGGCCGGCGAGGACTGGCACGGCCTGGTCCGCGCCTGTCTCGACCGCGGCCTGTTTGGCCTGGAGAATCTGATCCTGATCCCAGGATCGGTGGGAGCGGCCCCGATGCAGAACATCGGGGCCTACGGCGTGGAACTTGCCGACGTCTTCGACCAACTGCAGGCCTGGGACCGCGAGACCGGAACCCTGACCGAGATGAATCGCGAAGCCTGCCGCTTCGGCTACCGCGACAGCCGCTTCAAATCATCCGACCTCGGCCGCTTCCTGATCACCGCCGTCACCCTGCGCTTGTCCAGGACATTCCGGCCGCGAATCGAATATCGCAGCCTGGCGCAACACCGGAACCAAAGAAGCAGTGATCCGC
>CAZUTZ010000485.1:0-1644 GCA_964623655.1 uncultured Wenzhouxiangella sp. | reverse complement strand
ACCCTCCATCGTGGTCGAGCTCAATGGCGAAAGGCTGAGTCCCGGATCAAACCCCGTCGGGCTTTTTACTCGGTCGGCTCGAATCGAGGTAAGCAGCAACGAAGGGCAGCGCGCTCACGCCATCCGGTTTGCCCTCTCACTGAACAATCAGTCGGTGCAGAATCAACCGTTGTCCTGGAGCACCGGGCGGCTCGAGCGTTCTGTTGCGCTGCCATCCGGTGAGTCGGTTCTGAGCGTTGATGTGATCGACGCCTGGGGCGTCATGCAGGGGCCTTTCGAATACCGGCTGGTTCGACCCTCGCCGCTGCCCTGGGTCATCCTGCTGTTTGGCCTGGGCCTGACGGCCATCGTGATGGCCTGGCTTCTGCGCCGCCATCGGTAGCGGTTCTGAGCGTTACCTGTTTAACCGCGTGGCCCACTAGTGTGGTGTAATGAATTGATTGCTGATATGGGCTATAAAAATGGGGCACGCCCAAATGGAAGGCCTGAGTCCATACCCGCCCCCATAGCAATTGAGCTGTCAGCCGACGAAGAAGAAAAACTACAGAAGAATTTGTGCAGAGGAAAGACGTCGGTTAGGCTGCGGGAACGATCGGAGATCCTGTTGCTCGCCTCAGCGGGTTTACCCAACTACAAAATTGCTCAGCGCATGGGAATTGACGTCAACAAGGTCGGGCGGTGGCGTAACCGGTATTCGCAGGAAGGATATGCCGGCATTGAGAAAGACCGTCCAAGGGGTGCCAATCACGGCGGCAAAGATGGATCCGAGCAAGCCAAGCTCCGGTCATTGATTATCAAGAAGACGACCACTGAAAGACCGCAAGGTGCAACACACTGGTCGACGCGAAGTTTGGCTGATTTACTGGGCACCAGCCATCAGTTTGTGGCCACGGTCTGGCGAGAGGCAGGTCTTAGGCCACACCTTCACCGTCAGTTCAAAGTTAGCAACGACCCGCTCTTTGAAGAAAAGCTACATGATGTCGTTGGGCTTTATCTCAATCCTCCGGAACAGGCTGTGGTCTTTTGTGTTGATGAGAAGAGCTCCATCCAGGCCCTGGACCGAACACAGCCAGGCCTGCCGATGAAGCCCGGGCGTTGTGAAACGATGACGCATGACTATAAGCGGCACGGCACGAGCACGCTATTTGCAGCGTTGGAAGTTGCGACAGGTAAGATCATTGGCGAGTGCAAGCCCAAGCATCGGCGCCAGGAATTCCTTGCCTTTCTGAAGACTGTTGAGAAGGAGACTCCGCCCGATCTTGACCTCCATCTCATTGTCGATAACTACGCTACACACAAGCACTCGGAAGTTAGAAACTGGCTCAAAAGAAACAAGCGCGTGCATCTGCACTTTATTCCAACGAGCTCTTCATGGCTGAACTTGGTCGAGAGGTTCTTCGGCTTGATTACAGACAAGCAAATCCGGCGAGGCGTTTTTACTTCGGTGAAAGAACTGGAAGCTGCAATCTATGAATTCATTGATGCGCACAATGCCAAGAGCAAACCGTTTGTTTGGATTAAATCAGCAAATGACATTTTGGAAAAAGTGGGTCGGGCACGCGCAAGCTTGCTATCTCACTAATCAATTCCCGACACTACACTGGCAACTGACAAGGCCGGGGAGATCGTTCGGTAGCCGACCCG
>CAZUTZ010000484.1:0-1656 GCA_964623655.1 uncultured Wenzhouxiangella sp. | reverse complement strand
TGACTGGCGCAGGAGCTCAGGCGCTCGGCCTGGCGGCCCAGACGGTTGGCCCGCCGACGAGCGCTGCGGGCCTATCAAGCGCCGGGGTCGGCACCTACACCGGGCCCGGCTCCGGCTTCATGGGTGGCGGCGGCTCGCTGTTCGGCGGCGGCGCAGCTACTCGCGGCGGCCAGATGGGTCCGGGCGCGGCCGCCCCTTCTGGTCCGGGCGGTGCAGCCCCGGCGCGGGGCGGCATGGGCCTACTCGGCAACATGGCAACGGCTGCCGTACCGGCCCTGATCACCGCGGGCGGCGCCTACATGATGGCCAAGGGTGAAGAAGAAGACTTGAAGCAGGATGTGTGGGGCGTCTCTCACAAGAACCCGCAGAACGCCTACACCCAGAACTTCGCCAACCCTTACGCCGGGTACTTCGACCCTGACTGCAACAGCATGGGGCTGATGGACATGCCCGGACACGTTCGATACACGGGGGGCTGGACATGAACCCTATGGACCCGATGATGCAAGAGCCGGCAATGCAGGAACCCATGATGGAAGAGCCCGCAATGGAAGGCGGACGCGACCTTATGGACTACGGCGACGACGAGTTGCTGGCAGAAATCTCTGACGGCATTTCGGACTACATTCACGGTGAGGCCCGGGACCACGTTTCGACCGAGCTCGCCCAGTCCGGCGAAGACCTTGCCGACACGATCGCTGCAATCGCCTACCAGATCATGACGCAGACGTCAGAGCAGGTGGCCGAAATGTCGCCCGAGATGGTGACGTTCGACGTGCTGATCCCGCTGGCGACCGAGACGATCGACTACCTGATCGAGATGGCTGATGCCGTGGGCGCACCGATTCCAAACGAAGACGACCTTCGCGGGGACGCCTTCATCAAGATGATCGAAGTCCACATGGCCAAGGTCGGCGACGACCCTGAGCAGCTTCAGATCGCCCAGGAAATGCTGGCCGAGATGATGGAAAGCGGCGACATCGAAGCGGCCGAGCAGTACGTCAACGACCGGATCCAGCGAGAAGGCGGCGACCCTGCCCGGGCCCAGGTGATGGGCGAGCAGATGCTGGCCCAGCCGAGACAAGACCCGCTCGCCCAGGGCGTCCAGCAGGGGCTGATGGACCAGGAGATGATGGTATGAGCGCAAAGTACAAAGCTCTCGGCGCCGGCCTGATGTCGTTCGGCCAAGGACTGCAGCAGCAGATGGCCGAGACCGCACGACAGCGCCGGGAAGAATCCCTGCTGGCCCTGAAGCGGCAGTGGCAACTCGAAGACCGGGCCGACGAGCGCGAGTTCCAGGTTGGACTGCTTGACCGGCAGGAAGAGACCGCCGCCCAGGCGCGTCAGTTCAAGATCGACGAGCAGAACCGGGCCGACGCTATTGCGTTTGGCCGGAAGAATCAGGAATGGGAACGCGGTGCGCCTGAGCGTGATGCGCGTGTTAGCTTGCTGGAAGCGCAGGCCGAATCAGCCAGAACCCAGGCCGAGCGCGGCACGACCGGCGTTGACCCGAGTCGCTGGCGCGAAATGACCCTGCATGAGCAGCGGCTGATTGAGCAGGGCAAGTCGCCGGAAGAAGCCTACCAGGAAGCCATGAAACTGGTCTATCCGGAGCGATCCAACTTCGAGCAGCAGCAGTTGCTGCGTGAGCGCATC
>CAZUTZ010000483.1:0-1657 GCA_964623655.1 uncultured Wenzhouxiangella sp. | reverse complement strand
CGTGAGTCGCACCCAACAGTTCATTGGCCAGGGACCAGGCCTCGTCGAACACATCGGCTGCCGGTGGCCAGTCGCGCAGCTTTTCGTAGGCCTCGCCGATGACCTCGAGCAGGTGAAGGCGGGTCAGGGGCTCGTCGGCGAGTTCGGTCCTTACATGGCCAACGTATTGGGCCAGCCGATCCCCGATCGTGGTGATCTGCTCAATGCCCGGCGCGTCGACGTTGGCGATCTGGACCATGCCGGTCAGCACCTCGGTCAGACGTGCGTTTTCCTCGGCGCTTGCCAGCGCTCGGTTGCGCTCTTCAGCCAGGTTGAGCGCCTGAAGGGCGATGATGACGAGACCGGCGCTGATCAACGCGAAAACGGCTGCTGCCGCGGACACCGCCTTCCGGTACCGGCGCACAAACTTGGCCAGGCGATAGCGCCGTGTGCCGGCCCGCGCCCGAACCGGCCGGTGCTCGCGGTGCCGCCTGATGTCTTCGGCCAGGTCGGCGATACCGGCGTATCGATTGCCCGGGTTTTTGGCCAGGGCAGTCAAAACGATATTATCGAGATCGCCCTGCAGCAGGCGTGGCATTCTTTCAGTCCGGTGCGGGAAGCCATTCTGGGCTTCATCCACGGCCATCATCTGTTGCCATCGCTGGCTGGGACGAAGCGGCCGCTGCTCGCAAATGCTGGTCATCATCTGGAGGGCGTTGTCGCTGTGAACCTGGTAGGGCGGGTGATCACACAGCAGGCGGTAGAGCAGCAGGCCCATCTGGTAGACCTCCGACACTGCGGTGATGCTTTCGCCGCGGACCTGCTCCGGGCTGGCGTAGTCTGGGGTCAACCAACGGGCCATGGTACTGGTTGGCGGCGATTCGGCCCCCATATCCTCTTCGAACAAGGTCTGGCCCAGCCCGAAGTCGACCACTTTGGCCTGCCCTTCGGGCGTGACCAGGATGTTGGACGGCTTGATGTCGCGATGCAGCACCAGCCGGCCGTGTGCATATTCCAGCGCCCCACAGACCTGGAGAAACAGCTTCAGGCGTTCATCCACGTTGAGGCGTTGGTCACGGGCATATCGGTCAATCGGCACGCCGTCGATGAATTCCATGGCAAACCAGGGTCGCCAGTCTTCGGTCATGCCGCCATCGATCAGGTGGGCAATGCCGGGATGCGACAGGCGTGACAGAAGCTGGCGCTCGCGCTGGAATTGCTTGTAACTGTCGGGTCCGGGTCGCGACCCCGCCAGGACCTTCAGCGCCACTACCTGGTCGAACCCACCCTCGACTCGCCGAGCCCGGTAGACCGCGCCCATGCCGCCGGCGCCGATGGCTTGCTCAATCTCGAACGGCCCAACCCGCGCACCCGGTCCGACCGCGCCGGATTCGGCCAGCGCGGCGGCCATCCCGCTCACCCAGTCCGGGTCGTTGAGGGGAGAGACTTCGAAGACATCGGGCAGCTCGCGCGCAAAAGTCTCCAGCCGTCGGGCCCGATCGGGGTCAACAGGCGGCGCCTCCCGATCACCGGACAGCGCTCGCTCCAGCCATTGGTCGAGCGCAACAAGGTCCTCCATCGATGCCTTCATCATGCTCCCTCCCAGACCGACGCCATCCCACGGGCAATCAAGAGATCATTTGCACGAGTGCCATTTTCTGGTATCAGTATACTTTGG
>CAZUTZ010000482.1:0-1666 GCA_964623655.1 uncultured Wenzhouxiangella sp. | reverse complement strand
AATGGCGATGCGGCCGGGGGCCTCATCAATCAGGTCGGCCAGTGACAGCGATTCCAGGGTGCGTTCGACGGCTTCGCCGATTCGACGCCAGTTGCCGCTGAGCTGGCAGGAGGCTTCGTGCGAACACAAACCCGGTTCCAGACTGCACTCGGTCAGCGCAATCGGTCCTTCCATGGCGCGCACAATGGCCGCCACCGAGATCTGGTCAGCTGCCAGGTTCAGGCGATAGCCGCCGTTCACTCCGCGAACCGAATCAACCAGTTCCGAACGGGCCAGGGTCTTGAGCACCTTGGCCACGGTTGGCGGCTCCAGCCGGGTTTCCTCGGCGAGCACCGAAGCCGGCAGACATTGCCCCTCCCGGCGGGCCAGAGCGCCCAGCAGCAAGGTGGCGTAGTCGGTTAATTTGCTGATTCTCAGCATGGCGGTAAGGTGGCGCTCAGCCTGTGTTTTGCCTGTTGAATGGATATTGTGCCAGATTTGCGTCAAAACAAGACCAATTTGGTACCTGATCGACCCGAATCCTCCCGAATTGCCCAGTGGGCCACGCGGTTAAACAGCGGAGGCTGAGCCATCGAGCCTGAACCGGACGGGCCCATCTGGCTGGCAGCGAATGGCATCACCGGATGCTCGAGCCCCGCGCCAGCCACACTCAAGGATCAAGAAAGGCCCGGACAGCGAGTCTGTCCGGGCCTTGGCGCTACCTTGGAAGCCTGCCGACAGTCAGTCGAGCGTGCACTCCACGGTCTGGGTCAGACGGTTGAGGTCCCAGGTCACCGACGTGCCATCATTGAGCTCCAGCGAGGCGACCGCCGTGATGCAGTCGAGAAACTCGATAGCCACCGTGCCGGCAACGGTGCCGTTGGCCGGTTCATCACCGCCGAACTGGCCGCCGCTGAAGGCGTATACGGTGGCCACGGCAGATGTGCCGTCAAAACCACCCGGTGCCATGCAACCAGGAGCGCCCACCTCGTTCATGCAGGTATCGAAAGTGACCCACAGCGGCGCGCCTGATCCGGCCGGATCATAGGTGTAGGCAGTACCCACCAGGCGGTTCTGACCGGGGATCGGCTGGAAGATGAAGCCTTCGTTACTCAGCGGCGTGGCGGCCCATTTGCCGGTCACGCTGTTGTCGACCGGCGCGCGGGTTTCCAGCTCGCCCACCGGCAGCGCCAGAATGCCCAGCGGCTGATTGACGCCATCACCCACGGCGATGACGGTCAGGTTGACACCGGCTGGGAGCTCGACCGGCAGCGGATCGATGAAGTTGGTCAGACCATCGTTGCTGGCCACCTTGAGATCGTATTCCGCAGCGGGAATGGCAAAGAAACCGCTCTGGGCGAAATACGGAACACCGACCAGATTGTTGACGACATCGCCGCCAGCCGTTCGAATCGACACCTCGGTGGCGTCCAGATCCGCGGCAAAGGGAGCGGCATGAACAACCCGAATGTTCAGATTACCGTCGCCGGCGGGATCGGCCGTGTCGACCAGCGGCCACAGCGCCAGTTCTTGATTGACACCATCACCGACGGCCAGCACGGTGTAGTCGAGGCCCGACTCAAGCGTCACGCTGGCGGTAATCGCCGGCTCCGTCGCACCCGTCGGGATGACGGCCAGATCATAATCGCCAGCCGGCAATTCGAGATAGTCGGTAAAATCCTTGAAC
>CAZUTZ010000481.1:0-1667 GCA_964623655.1 uncultured Wenzhouxiangella sp. | reverse complement strand
TCACCGCTCCCTTTTCCGCCAGGTCCCCGTCCAGTAAGCTTTCGCCGCGATCAGGGTGACGGTTACACTTGGCGTTCCAGTGAGTGCAGGGTGTTGATTTCGGCACATGGACTTTGAAATCCTGGTCGTCCTGATCGTGCTGGGGCTGGTGTTTCTGGCTTTCATCCGCGAGCGCTTTCCGCCGGACGTCACTGCCATGATTGGCGTGGTCGTACTGCTCATCTTCGGCGTACTGACGCCGGGCCAGGTGCTGAATTCCTTTAGCAACCACGCGCCGATCACCATTGCCGCCATGTTCATCCTGTCCGGCGCGCTGGAAAAGACCGGCACCATCGAGGTCATGGGTCGGGCCGTGGCGCGCCTGAGCGGCGACAGCTGGGTGCGCACCATGCTGGTGACCATGGTCGCGGTGATGGGCATGAGCGCTTTCATGAACAACACCCCGGTGGTGCTGATCATGATCCCCATCCTGCTGGCCGTGGCCCGCCAGAGCAGCATCCCCGGCAGCCGCCTGCTGATTCCGCTGTCCTACGCCTCCATTCTCGGTGGCACCTGCACCCTGATCGGCACCTCGACCAACCTGCTCGTCGACGGTGTTGCCCAGGACATGGGCCTGGCGGCTTTCGGCATGTTCGAGATCACTGCGGCCGGGCTGATCATGGCCGGCATGGGCATGCTGTTCTTGCTCACTTTCGGGCGCTGGCTGCTGCCGGCGCTGGACGATGAGGGTGGCGAATTACGGCACGAGATCAGCGCCAAACGCTTTGTCACCGAGCTGGTCGTGACGCCGGATTCCGACTATGACGGTCGGCGCCTGGCCGATACCCGGATCGGCCGGCTCGACACCATCCGCCTGCTCGGTATCGTGCGCCGTGGCTATGCCATGCGCGGGGATCTGCAATCGGTCGTCGTGCGGCCCGGCGATCGTCTGTTGCTGGAAACCACGCTGAACGAGCTGATGACCATCGCGCAACCGCGCGACCTGTGGACGCGCGACCAGGAGCCGGGCCCGGAGAGCGAAATCGACCCTGTGGCCCTGGGTGACCGTGAACTGGCCGAGACGGTGATCAGCCCGGACTCGCCGCATGCCAACCAAACCGTATCCAGCCTGCGTCTGAGGAGTCAGAATGGGCTGGACATCATCGCCGTCCACCGAAAGCGCGGCATCAAGCTGCGCCAGTTTGGCAAGCTGCGCCTGCTGGCCGGCGATACGCTGCTGCTGGCCGGCACCGCCCGCGCCCTGCAGCGTGCTTACCGATCGCGTGAGTTTGCCAACCTCAGCCTGCCCGAATTCCAGGCCTATCGGCGCGACAAGGCCTGGATCCCGGTGCTGGCCATGGCGCTGGTGATGGCATTGGCGGCATTTGAAATCATGCCGATCGTCATCCTGGCCATCATCGCCGCCGTGGTCATGGTCGCGTCCGGCTGCCTGACTTCGGAAGAGGCCTACAAATCGGTGCAGTGGCCGCTGCTGGTGCTGATCTTTGCCATGCTGTCGATCGGTTCTGCCCTGCAGTCATCGGGCGCGGCCCAATTGCTGGCCGACGGCCTGGCCGTGCTGGCCTCGCCGCTGGGGCCGGTCGTCATGCTGTCACTGGTCTACCTGATCACCTCGATCATGACCGAGACCCTGAGCAACAATGCCGCCGTGATTCTGCTGACCCCCA
>CAZUTZ010000480.1:0-1668 GCA_964623655.1 uncultured Wenzhouxiangella sp. | reverse complement strand
CCGGCATGGCCGGATGGGCGTAGTTTTCGTTCATGACGGTGATGTAGTAGTACACGTCCTCGCAGTCGGCGTACATCCGCCGCAAGCCGTCCTGGAGGATGACCGCCAGCTCGTAACCGAAAGTGGGATCATAGCTCACGCAATTCGGGATGGTGCCGGCCAGCACGTGGCTGTGACCGTCTTCATGCTGCAGGCCTTCGCCATTGAGCGTGGTGCGCCCGGCCGTACCGCCGATCAAAAAGCCGCGTGCTCGCATGTCGCCGGCCGCCCAGGCCAGATCGCCGATGCGCTGGAAGCCGAACATGGAATAAAACGTATAGAAGGGAATCATCGCCACGCCGTTGGACGCATAGCTGGTCGCCGCAGCGATCCATGAACTCATGGAGCCGGCTTCGGTAATGCCTTCCTGCAGTACCTGGCCCTGCTGGTCTTCCTTGTAGTACATCAACTGATCGGAGTCGACCGGCTCGTAGAGTTGCCCGAACGGCGCATAGATACCGATCTGGCGGAACAGGCCTTCCATGCCGAAGGTGCGCGCTTCGTCGCAGATGATGGGCACCACATGGCGGCTGAGCTGCTTGTCGCGCAGCAGCACGGTCAGGCAGCGCACAAAGGTCATGGTGGTGGATATCTCGCGCTCGCCGCTGCCCTTGGTCACCGCCTCGAAAGCGGCCAGCTCGGGCACCTCCAGCGGCTCGGCCTCGACCCGCCGCTGCGGCAGAAATCCGCCCAGGGCTTCGCGCCGGCTTTTCAGATATTCGATTTCCTTTGAATCCTCGCCGGGATGGTAGTAAGGGACCTCGTCGAGGTGCTCATCGTCGATGGGGACGTTGAAGCGGTCACGGAAATACTGGATGCCTTCGCGGTCGAGCTTTTTTTGCTGGTGCGAGATGTTCTGGCCTTCGCCCGATTTGCCCAGGCCATAGCCCTTGATGGTCTTGGCCAGGATGACGGTGGGCTGGCCTTCGTGGTGAACGGCAGCGTGGTAGGCGGCGTAGACCTTGTTCGGATCGTGGCCGCCGCGATTCAGGCGCCAGATGTCTTCGTCGGACAAGTTGGCGACCATGTCCTTTAGTTCGTCGTAGGCGCCGAAGAAATGTTCCCTGACATAAGCGCCGTCATTGGCCTTGTATTTCTGGTAGTCACCGTCCAGCGCTTCTTCCATGCGCCGGCGCAGCAGCCCCTTGGTGTCGCGGGCCAAAAGCGGGTCCCAGTAGGAACCCCAGATGACCTTGATCACGTTCCAGCCCGCACCACGGAACACGCCTTCCAGCTCCTGGATGATCTTGCCGTTGCCTCGGACCGGACCGTCCAGGCGCTGCAGGTTGCAGTTGACGACAAACACCAGATTGTCGAGCTTCTCGCGCCCGGCCATGGAAATGGCGCCCAGAGACTCGGGCTCGTCGCACTCGCCGTCACCCATGAAACACCAGACCTTGCGCCTGGCGGCCTGAACGATTTCGCGGTTGTGCAGATACTTCAAGAACCGGGCCTGATAGATGGCCATGATGGGCCCCAGACCCATGGACACCGTCGGCAGCTGCCAGAAATCCGGCATCAGCCACGGATGCGGGTAAGAGCTCAAACCGTCGCCGTCGACTTCCTGGCGGAACCGATCCAGCCTGGCTTCATCCATTCGACCCTCGAGAAAGGCGCGGGCATAGATGC
>CAZUTZ010000479.1:535-1675 GCA_964623655.1 uncultured Wenzhouxiangella sp. | reverse complement strand
TCACCATCCAGGACGTGTTCGAGGCCGTCGGCGCGCGCTCTGCCGGCAAGATCGACGACGAAGAGCTGGCTGCGGTCGAAAATGCTGCCTGTCCCGGCGCCGGCGCCTGCGGTGGCCAGTTCACCGCCAACACCATGGCCCAGGTGCTCAGCATGCTGGGCCTTTCTCCAATGGGGGTCAACGACATCCCGGCCGTGCATCCGGACAAGCCGGAGGCCCTGAAGCGCTGCGGGAAAGTCGTCATGGACATGGTCGGGCGCGGCGAAAGCGCCCGGGATCTGATCACCGTGGACAGCCTGCGCAACGCCGCGACCGTGGTCACCGCCACGGCCGGCTCGACCAACGCCGTTTTGCACCTGCTGGCCATCGCCCGCGAAGCCGGCCGCGACTTTGTCATCGATGAGTTCGATGCCATCGCGCGCAACACCCCGGTCATCACCGACTTGAAGCCCGGCGGACGTTTCATGGCGCCGGACCTGTTCGCCGCCGGCGGTACCGCGCTGGTTGCCGCCGAGCTGGCCAAAACGAACAAGCTGGTCGACGCACCGACCTGTACGGGAAAAAGCCTGTTTGCTGAAATCGAAAGCGCGCAGGCCGCCGAGGGTCAGCAGGTGGTGCGCCCGGTTGCCGACCCGTTCAAGCCGCGCGGCGGTTTCGGCATCCTGTACGGCGATCTGGCGCCGGAAGGCTGCGTGATCAAGCTGGCCGGTCACGGGCGTTTGCAGCATTCGGGTCCGGCGCGGGTGTTTGACGGTGAGGAAGCGGCATTCGACGCCGTCCAGGCCGGACAAGTCCAGGCCGGAGACGTGGTCGTGATCCGCTTTGAGGGCCCGCGCGGCGGCCCCGGCATGCGAGAGATGCTGGCCGTGACCGCCGCCATCGTCGGCCAGGGCCTGAGCGATTCGGTCGCCCTGATCACCGACGGGCGCTTCAGCGGCGCGACCTACGGCTTCATGGTCGGTCACGTGGCGCCCGAAGCCGCCGACGGCGGCCCGCTGGCTTTTCTGCAAGACGGCGACACGATCGCCATCGACGTCGAAGCCCAGACCCTGAATACCGACGCCGACCTGGAAGCCCGCCGTGATGGCTGGCAAGCCCCGCCGCCGGCCGCCACCCAGGGCGTCTATGCCCGCTATATCG
>CAZUTZ010000479.1:0-525 GCA_964623655.1 uncultured Wenzhouxiangella sp. | reverse complement strand
CCCAGGTTTCCAGCGCCTCGAAAGGCGCGGTCACCGGATTCCCTTTCGATCCCTGAAATTCATTCAAAACTCAAGGAAACGCATCTCCCATCATGAAAATCCATACCGAAGCCGACCATCACCGAAACGCTCTTGCCGGACAGACCATCGCCGTCATCGGCTACGGCAGCCAGGGCAGGGCGCACGCGCTCAATCTCAAGGATTCCGGCCACGACGTGGTTATCGGCGCCCGCAAATCCGGCGGCAGCTGGAAAAAGGCCGAGGCCGACGGCTTCAAGGTCGCCGAACCGGCCGAGGCGGCGGCCAGCGCCGGGCTGATCGCGCTGCTGACGCCCGACATGGCCGCACCCCAGGTCTACGGCCAGATCGAGTCGGCCATCAAGCAAGGCGCGGCGCTGCTGTTCGCGCACGGCTTCAACATCCACTTCGGCAGCATTCAGCCCAGGGCCGATATCGACGTGATCATGGTGGCGCCCAAGGGCCCGGGCGCGCTGGTCCGGCGCCAGTATGAAGAAGGCCGCGGCG
>CAZUTZ010000478.1:0-1676 GCA_964623655.1 uncultured Wenzhouxiangella sp. | reverse complement strand
TGGAAGGAGATGAATACCGCGGGAATGGTGTAGGCGGTGATCAGCACGCAATACTGCGCCAACTGCGTGTAGGTGATGCCTTTCATGCCGCCGAGAACGGCGTAGATGAAAACCACTGCAGCCGCGATCAGCAAGCCGGTGGTGTTTTGTACTTCAAGAAAGCGAGAGAAGGCCACGCCTGCGCCGGTCATCTGACCAATCACGTATGTGATCGAGATCACCAGCAGACAGATGACTGCGACAATTCGTGCTGTCTGACTGTAAAAGCGGTCGCCAATGAACTCGGGCACTGTAAAGCGGCCGAATTTGCGCAGGTACGGCGCCAGCAGCAGGGCCAGCAGCACATAGCCACCGGTCCAGCCCATCAGGAAGCTGGAATTGCCGTAGCCTACAAAGGCGATCAGTCCGGCCATGGAGATGAATGAAGCGGCCGACATCCAGTCGGCCGCCGTGGCCGCACCGTTGACGATAGGGTTGACGCCGCGGCTGGCGGCGTAAAAGTCCGAGGTAGTGCCGGCGCGCGCCCAGATGGCAATGCCGATGTAGAGCGCGAACGAAGCCCCGACGACGATCAAATTCAGTGTGAACTGGTCCATGCGATCTTTGCTCCCTTATTCTTGTTCGTCGACGCCGAATTCGCGGTCGAGTCGGTTCATGTACCAGGTGTAGTAGAAGATCAGGGCAATGAACGTAATGATGGATCCCTGTTGGGCGAACCAGAATCCGAGGTCGGTTCCACCGATCGTGATCGGCAGCATCGCCAGGACCGGCCTTAGAAAAATGGCAAAGCCGAAAGACACCGCCGCCCAAATGATCAGGCAGATCGTGATGACCCGAATATTGGCTGACCAATAGGCCGCTGCTGATTTGTCTTCAGTTTTGTCGTCGGACATGGTCGTCTCTTCCCTCGTGCATGGTGAATTGTTGTCGGCAGAGTGTATGCAGCCGCAGTCTGAAAACCCATACGACCATAGTAGGCAGAGGGATCCCGACCCCTGCTATGATTCGGGCTCGCGCATCGACCCGGATTTGATGTCCATGCCCGATCAGCACCCGATCGGCTCGCGCCTCGGCTGATGTTTTCTCCCGCGCTACTGGTGTTGGTCTCGCTGGCCTATGTGGCGCTGCTGTTTGTTGTGGCCTGGTGGGGGGATCGGGTCGCCCAGCGGCGCGGGCGCCTGGCCGCCCAGCCGATGATCTACAGTCTGTCCCTGGCAGTCTATTGCACCTCCTGGACTTTCTACGGGGCCGTTGGCCAGGCGGCCAGCGGCTGGGACTTCCTGCCGGTCTATCTTGGGCCCATTCTGATGTTTCTGGTCTTTGGCGGTTTTCTGCAGCGCATGGTGCGGGTTGCCAAGGAGCAGAAGGTGACCTCGGTGTCGGATTTCCTGGCTTCTCGGTTCGGCAAGACGCGTCGGCTGGCGGTGTTGGTGACGGTCGTGGCGGTGCTGGGCGTACTGCCCTACATCGCTCTGCAGCTCAAGGGCATTGCCATGGGCTTTGAGCTGCTGACCGCAGATGTTGATGCCCCCCTGGTCCTGGCCACCGAGCCCGGACCGATCCTGACCGATACCGCACTTGGCGTGGCCTTGTTGTTGGCCTTGTTCAGCATTTTGTTTGGTACCCGCCAGCTGGATGCCACCGAGCATCATCCGGGACTGATGCTGGCGATTGCT
>CAZUTZ010000477.1:0-1682 GCA_964623655.1 uncultured Wenzhouxiangella sp. | reverse complement strand
AGCGACTCCCTTGGGCTCGATCTGTTGTCTGCAGGCCCGCGTCAGGCCAATCCCAGTGACCTGCTCGAATCCGCGCGTTTTGGGGAAATGATCGCGGCGCTGCGCCAGCATTACGATGTGATCGTCATCGACACGCCCCCCGTGCTTGTCACCCCTGAAGCCCGCAAGATCGCGGCGGAACTCGACCACCATGTGCTCGTTGCCGAACATGATCGCACGCCGCGTCCGGCCGCGCGCGATGCTGTCTCGGTGCTGGGTGAAGTCGGCGTCGAGCGTCCGTTGATGGTCCTGTACAATGCCCCCGAGGCCCTTGGGGGCCAGTATGGCCTGCCCCGGAGACAATTCTCGGATTATTGGGCCTGACCTAGAGTATCCGTCTTGATCAAGCTGTTTTCGGTTTCCATTTGCGGTTTTGCTGGACGAGCGCGTTTGCCAGTTCGATCATCTTTCGCATGAGCGCTGTCAGGGCGACTTTCGCAGGCTTTCCGGCTTGGATCATGGTCTGGTATCTCTGTCGCAGATCCGGGTTATAACGGGCGGCGACGAGCGCGGGCATGTACAGCGCATCGCGCAGGAATTTTCGTCCGCCCTGGATGAATGCGGTGCCACGCCACTGGCCGGATTGTCGGGTCATTGGTGCCAGGCCTGCGAGGCTGGCGATCTGCTTGCGGGTCAGGGTGCCGATTTCCGGACACTCGACAAGGATCGCGACCGCAGTGACCCGGCCCAGCCCTGGGATCGAGCAGAGAATGTCAAAGGCACGCGCCCGTTTCGGGCACTGGCGTGTGAGATCAAGCAGCGCCGCTTCCAGCTCAGTGAGTTGGCGCTTGATTTGCTCAATTCGGGCCTTGGACTGGCGTTTGAGCAGGGCCAGGGACTGTGTTTTCGAACGGTTCAGCAGTCGCGTGCGCTCCTTGATCAGCGCCATGCGGGCGATCTGCAACTCCTTGAGGTCGTGTTGATTCTTGCCTGCAGGCACATCCGGCGCAAGATCGAGCGCCGATCCCAACACGGCCAGGACACGCGCATCAACGGCGTCGGTCTTGGCCCTTGTCCCGCGGGCCTGCGCGAAGCGGCGCGCCTGTAGCGGGTTCACCTTCACCAACGGCAGAACACCTACAAAGCTGCGTTCGAGAGCAGCGTGGTAAGCACCGGTCGCCTCATAGACCACCAGGTCCGGCATTTGCGCCCCGATCCAGCGCCGCAGCGCGCGCAAGCCAGCGGCTGAGTTGGCGAATCGCGCTGCCGCGCCGGTGCTCAGGCGATGCGTATCGAGCGTGTCTTTCGAGATGTCTATTCCGATGGTATCCTTGTTCATCTTCGCTGTCCTATGCTTGTCGTAGAGGGCTTCACGCCGCTCTGTATCCGTTCAGGCCTCAGGCGAAGACGATGGCTGATCACACTCTAAAACGGTCCCTCACGACCAAGCCCGTGACGATCCAGCCACCGCCAGCGCGCGCCATAAATGGCGTGGCGCGCGCTGGCTCTCTCTTCGCACAAGAGCCGGGATCAGCATAAGACAAGCGTGTTGCGGCTTATCCGATTCAGGATTGAACAAACCCGCTGCGCGGGATGGGTGTGGTTATTGGAGGAAATGGTCTCCTGATGAGAAGGTTTGGTTGCTGAGACCAACCTTTGATCAGGAGACCATGCTATGGCCAATGCCACATCAGCGGTAAGCC
>CAZUTZ010000476.1:0-1691 GCA_964623655.1 uncultured Wenzhouxiangella sp. | reverse complement strand
ACCGCAACACGGACAATCAGGCCCTGGAGATACTCGATTGCGCCAATGCGCTCTGTGCCCCGTACTTTCGAGCACGCTGATAAATCTTTCCTGCCACGAATATCGCCAATCCCGAGCTGCGAACTACGCTTCAAGGTGTATGATTCGCGCTCGGTTGCCGGGCGTGGTCGGCGGTTGGTCCTTAACCTGTTCCACGACGAGGGTTTGTCGATGAAAGCGTTTTGGTTCTTGATGACAGCCGTTTTGGCCGTCGGTTCTGTGTCGGCTGCAGAGCTGCCGTCTGATGTACGTGCTGCCTTTGCAGAAGCTCCCCAGCTTCGATTGATGGTCATGCTCGATGTTTCCGAGGCCCAGCTCAGAGGCCCGGTTGCCGAGCGCGAGCAGGCGATCGCCGAAGCGGGTGAAGCGGTGTTGGCCGACCTGGGTCATGCGCTGACAGTGCATCATCGATTCATTCGCGTCGAAGCCTTGGCCGTGACTGTCGATGAGGCTGCAGCCCGTGCTCTGGCCGCCCATCCGCGTGTGCGCTCGATCAGCACCGATCCCGGTGGTTTCGGGCACCTCGATGTCTCCCTACCGTTGGTTCGGGTCCTGCCCATGCATGATTTCAGCCAGCCGCCCGGTGGGCTGAGAGGGCAGGGCATGAAGGTAGCTGTCATCGACACCGGCCTGGAGGCGGGGAATGCGGATTTCGCCGATCAGCTGGTAGGCGAGGCTTGTTTTTGCTCTAGTGGAGACGGCTGCTGCCCGGACGGTAATCAAGTTCAGTTCGGTATCGGTGCGGCGGCTGATGATCATGGTCATGGCACCTGGGTTTCCGGCTCGATGATGTCCCGCGGGACAAACGCACCGATTGGCCCGGCCCCGGAGGCGACCCTGGTGTCGGTCAAAGTGCTTGATTCGAACAACAGTTTCTGTTGTGCATCCGATGTGACGGCGGCCTTCGACTGGCTGGCAGTCAATCATGCCGACCTGGCCGTGGTCAATGCCAGTCTTGGCACGGCGGCCCTGTTTACAGACACTTGCGATGACAACACGGTCTGGCTGGAGGCGATGTGGTCAGCGGTCGAAGCGGTCAATGAAAATGGCACGCTGGTGGTTGCCAGTACCGGCAACCAGGCCAATTCAGGCGCGATTGCAGCGCCGACCTGCCTGACCAATGTGGTCGCCGTGGGCGCAACCTGGAAGCAGGATTTCGAGGGCAGCTACGACCCCTTTGGCTGCAATCACGTTGATCCACGCGAGGACGAAGTTGCCTGTTTCAGCAACGCTAGCCCGCAGGTCGATGTGCTGGCGCCGGGTACGCTGATTGCGACTTCAGGCCTTGAGGAAACGACGGTAGCCGTGTACGGCACTTCCTTTTCCTCTCCAATCACGGCAGGTTGCGCGACCCTGCTTCGCCAGCTGCAGCCTGACTGGAGCGTGGCCGAACTGAAGGGTGCTTTGACGACCTCGAGCGTTATGGTTGAGGACACTCGCAACAGCCTGATATTCCCCCGCCTGGATTGCCTGGCGACCCTCAACCGCATTTTTGCAGACCGCTTCGAGGCAGAGTGAGACTGGAGCGGTTTTCAGCGAGAGCGGGGCCAGGAGAACTCAGCTCCCCAGTATTTCAACATCTTCTCCGAGGACATCCTCGACGTAGAGGAGTTGAATGGTTACAGCCCCAATCACGGCCAGTGGAGTTGCCA
>CAZUTZ010000475.1:1082-1695 GCA_964623655.1 uncultured Wenzhouxiangella sp. | reverse complement strand
CCCTGCACACGGGCAGGCAGCAGCTGATCGCGGTCAAACGACAACTCACCGCTCAGATCGTCGAACTGCAGGTTCAGGTCCGGCAGCGTCAGACGGGCCTGATCCAGCTGGGCTCGCCCGCTCAAGCCCCAGTCGCTCATGGCGCGCAGCGGCAGGTCCAGAGTGACCTCAGCCTGAAGCGGGCCCTGCCACTGCATCGGTGCCAGCACCGCTTGCCAGCCTTCGACCGGAATATTGGCCAGGGTGGCCATCAGATCTTCGCTGGGAAGCGAGTCTGATCGCAGGCTCATCATCAACTCGGGCTCGGTCAGGTCTTCGATGATGAGATCGGGCACGGCCACCATGATGGCGCCAACCCGGGCCCGCCCAACCTGCCCCGAAAGCTGGCGACCAACGAACTCGGCCTGTCCCCGAAGCGCGCGCCCGGACGGCCAGTCCGGCCAGTAATCAAGATCGACCCCATCGAAATCGATTCGGGCCTGATAGGAGCCGGGATGCAGATCACGCGTCATGGTGCCGGCGCGCATGTGCAGGTTGACCTCACCACTGGCCTGCTCGACCCAGACCAGGGCCTCATCCAGCCAGTCCATGGCCGTGGGCGGAATGTTTCTGG
>CAZUTZ010000475.1:0-1072 GCA_964623655.1 uncultured Wenzhouxiangella sp. | reverse complement strand
AAACGGACGCGGCTGCTCCAGATAGATCCAGCCGTCGGCCACCGCCCGGGCGACCGGCCCGTCGATGAACAGCGAACGGAGCTCGAGACTGTCTGGCGCCCACACGATTTCGCCATCGAGCTCATCCAGCTCGGCCTCGCCCGGGATCAGATGGGGCCAGCGCAGCGACAGCCGGCCCGAGGGCGCGAGCTTCAGACGGTCTCCGTCCAGCCCAAGCATCAGATCAAGCCCCTCGAACGAAGGAAAAGGATCCGCCAGGTCCACAGCCAGCCCGGTCAGCTGACCGCTGGCCGCATGAACATGGCCCGACTGATTGACGCCCAGCACCAGCGCCTCGATATCACCTGCGGCTTCAGATGGCCAGAACGAAAAGCGATCCAGCCAGGGCGCGAGCATGTTGTGCACACCCGCCAGATCAGCCTGATCAACCATCAGCGCCCAGCGCGGGCCTGATCGGGCCAGGGCCAGGTCGCTGATCACGCGACGTCCCCCATGATTCAGCCGGCTGACCTGGGCCTGGACGACCCGATCTTCCCGATTGACCAGCAAATCACCATCAACCTCAGGCTCATCTCCCGGCAGGCCCAGCTCGTAGACCAGGTCCAGTCGCAGTCGTTGATCCGGCTCAGACCAGTCCAGCCAGGCCTCGAGGTTCAGCACCCAGTCATCGTGGCCGGCACCGTGCAGCGCGGCCGGCAGCCAGTCGGCCAGACGCAATTGTTCAATGTGCAGCCACCCCTCGGCCCCGGACCAGCGCCCGTCTGGATGATGTAGCAACAGACGCAGCTCAGTCTGCTCGCCGACGGCCAGGTCTGGCGCCAGACTGCCCAATAGCAGCGTTCGGTCGCCGCGCCGCTGAATCTGGCCCTCACCCAGGGTCAAACTCAGTTCGGGCCAGTCGGGCGGGCGAACCCGGATCAGGGCATCCTGAACAAACAAATCCAGGCCCGGAAGCTGCAGCGCTGATTCACGCTCGCTCACCGCGGCACCCGCGGCGAGGTCGGCGCCCCAGCGCCCCTCATCGTCCGCCTCCAGCGTGACTTCGAGCCCAAGCAGCACCAAACGCAGCAGG
>CAZUTZ010000474.1:0-1699 GCA_964623655.1 uncultured Wenzhouxiangella sp. | reverse complement strand
AACGACACCTGGTGCCGCGACTACGGCCCGATTTGCTTGCGCACCCCGCACGAAACGCTGGCGCTGGATTTTCACTTCAATGGCTGGGGCGGCAAGTACGACGCCAGCCTCGACAACCAGGTCAACCAGACCCTGGCTGCCCAGCCGCTGTTCGCCGACTATCGGTTTCAATCGATGCCGTTCGAGCTGGAAGGTGGCGCAATCGAATCCGACGGTCAGGGCAGCCTGCTGATCAACTGGCATTGCCTGCAAACTCGCCATCCCGGTCTTGATCGCGAGCTTCTCAGCCGGGAACTGGGTCGGCTGTTGGCGATCGATCGGGTCATCGGCATCAACGTGGCCCCGACTGCAGGCGACGACACCGACGGCCATATCGACACCCTGGCGCGGTTCGTTGACCAGGAGACGATTGCCTGGCAGCGCCAGGCAGATCCCGAGCGAAGCCAACTGATCGAAACCCAGCTGCAAGCGCTTCGACGTCTGGACGGCAAGCCTTATCGTCTGCTGGCACTGCCGCAGCCGGATGGGTTTGACCCGAGTCTGCCGGCCAACTATGCCAATTTCCTGTTCGTCAACGGCGCCTGCCTGGTTCCCGCCTATGGTGTTGCGGCCGACAGCGAGGCACGAACAATGCTTGGTCTGGCGCTGCCTGAGCGCGAGGTCATCAGCCTGCCCTCGGCTCAATTGATCAGCCAGTTTGGCAGTATCCATTGCGCCACCATGCACATCCCGGAGCCCCAATCATGAGCTTGAACCGACGCGTCGCCGTGGTCCAGCACGCCATGGGCGAAGACCTCGACCTGAACCATGACACGACGCTGGCCGGCATCGAACGGGCCGCGCACCAGGGCGCCGAACTCATTCTGCTGCCCGAGCTGCATGCCAGCGAGTACTTCTGCAAGTACCAGGATCCGGATCTGTTCGATCTGGCCGAGCCGCTGGATGGCCCGACCCGACAGCTGCTGGCTGATGCCGCCCGCCAGTTCGGGGTCGTGATTGTTGGCAGCCTGTTCGAACACCGTGCACCGGGCCTGGCGCACAACACCGCCGTGGTCCTGGAACGGGACGGCAGCCTGGCCGGTGTGTACCGCAAGATGCACATCCCGGACGACCCTGGCTACAACGAGAAATTCTATTTCACCCCCGGCGACCTGGGCTTCGAGCCCATCGACACCAGCGCCGGCCGGCTGGGCGTGCTGGTCTGCTGGGACCAGTGGTACCCCGAGGCTGCGCGCCTGATGGCGCTGGCCGGCGCCGAGATCCTGCTCTACCCAACGGCGATCGGCAAAGACCCCAACGACGACGAAGAGGAGCAGCTGCGTCAGCTCGATGCCTGGCGCACCATTCAGCGCGGTCATGCCGTGGCCAATGGATTACCGGTACTGGCCTGCAACCGGGTGGGTTTCGAGCCGGATCGCTCCGGCGGCGGCTGCGACGCCGAGTTCTGGGGGCATAGCCTGATCATTGGCCCACAAGGCGAAATCATCGATGAGGCCGGCACTGACGCCGAGGTGCTGATTGCCGACCTGGATCTGGCGCGCGGTGAACAGGTGCGACGCCTGTGGCCGTTCCTGAGAGACCGCCGCATCGACGCCTACCAGGACCTTCTCAAGCGCTGGCGGAATTAGGAACCAGGCTTATCGTTGAAAACCTTGAAACGCAAAGACGCAAAGACGCAAAGAGAAAATCTTTAGAAAAT
>CAZUTZ010000473.1:0-1700 GCA_964623655.1 uncultured Wenzhouxiangella sp. | reverse complement strand
AAAGCGCCGGCCGCATGGGCCTGGCGGTGACTTTCGTGATGCTGGTGGCCTCGCTATGCGCTTTTGCCATCAACCGTCTGCTGGGCATGATCGGGGCGGAGTACCTGTCGCTGATCAGCTACATCGTGGTCATTGCCTCATCGGTGCAGCTGGTCGAGATGTTCGTGCGCAAGACCAGCCCGGCGCTGTTCAAGCAGCTCGGCATTTTCCTGCCGCTGATCACCACCAACTGCGCCATCCTGGCCGTGGCGCTGTTCCAGACCCAGCGCGAATACGGTCTGATCGAAGGCCTGGTGTTTGCCCTGGGCGCCGGAACCGGTTTTACCCTGGCGCTGGTGCTGATGGCCGGCATCCGCGAGCGCCTGCGCCTGGTCGATGTCCCCGACATGGCCCAAGGCATTGCCATCACCCTGGTGCTGGCCGGCATCCTGTCGCTGGCTTTCGGCGGCTTTGCCGGCATGGGAGCGGGCGAATGAGTCATATCTGGCTGGGACCCTTGCTGCTGGCGGGATTGTGCCTGGTCTGGCTGGCCGTGCAGCGGGCCTGGGTGGCCGTCATGGGCGAATCACCCGACAAGGACGCGCTGGAGCGGCCGGGCTACTGCGGTGGCTCCTGTGCTTGCCGGGGCGAGTGCCCCCGTCGGGGTCAGGCTGTAGGGAAAGACGGTTTAGCCGCGGATGAACGCAGATGAACGCGGATGAAAAAACAAGTCTCTGCGGTATGAATTTTTAATGGAGCTGGAGTCATGAGAATTGAAGATCTGGATCTGGGTGATCGCTGGTCGGCCAAAGTTGTCGCCAACGAGGCGCTGACCCCGCCGGAAGCGCGCGAGGAAGTGCGCGAGCTGGTGCTGGAAGCCGACGATACCGACCGCGATTTCCGCGCCGGGCAGAGTGTGGCCGTGGCGGTGGAGGGCGATCTCGAATTCGGCCAGAAGCAGCACGTGCGGCTCTACACCGTCGCCCGAACGCCGGCCGAGCTCGGCCCCGGCCGATTCACCCTGTGCGTGCGCCGCTGCACTTTTCTCGACCCCTACAGCGGCGAGCGCTATCCCGGCGTGGCGTCGAACTATTTGTGTGATCAAAAAGAGGGCCGCCAGATTCCGCTGGCCGGCCCGGTCGGACTGCCGTTCCTGATCCCCAGCGATCCGCATACCCCGCTGCTGATCGTAGGCCTGGGGACCGGCATCGCCCCGTTCCGAGCCATGCTGCGCGAGCTTTACGAGGAGCGCGACTGGCAGGGTCGGGTGATGCTGTTCTACGGCGCGCGCACCGGCATGGAAACCGTCTACAGCGGCGATGTCGAGATGATTTCCCGGAAAGCCAACGACTTCTCGCCCATCCAGGTCGTCAGCCCGCGCCCGGCCTGGGGCGACCCGGAAGACCTGGCCGGCGTCATCGGCAGCAAGCAGGATGAAGTCTGGGATCTCCTCCAGGAACCCGAGGTACACGTTTACATGGCCGGCCTGAAGCGAGTCGGCGACCAGTTCGACGCCGCCATGACGGAAGCCGCCGGCGGTGCACAAGCCTGGAACGCGCGCAAGAAAGAACTCAAAGACGCCGGGCGCTGGATGAGTTTGCTGTATTGATGTTGGCCCGATTGGGCATGGATCGTCAGGGTTACGTGGCCGATTTTACACCGTGGCCTCGGATTGCTTTCGTCGGGGGTGTAACCCCGACCTACGGGCCACCAAACCGTAG
>CAZUTZ010000472.1:0-1714 GCA_964623655.1 uncultured Wenzhouxiangella sp. | reverse complement strand
GATCTGCGCACCATGGGTTATAACTCCACCCGCTACGTGCACACGCTTTACCAGGCCATGAGCATGGCCTTCGCCGACCGCGACTTCTACTACGGCGACCCGTACTTCCCGCCCGATTCGCCGATTGCCGGCCTGCTGTCCAGGGAATACGCCGACGAGCGTCGGGCGTCGATTCGTTCTGACGGACCGGTGCCTGACCCGGTACCCGGCGACCCGTACCCGCACCAGGGCGAAACCAATCCCTTCGAGCACCTGCTGGAGCAGTGGACGCCCAGCCCGCCCGAAGGCGAGGCCCTGGGCGTGGACGGCTTTCAGGTCAACACCCTGGATCGCGATGAAGCCTTTCTGCTCGGCACCACGTCCATCCAGGCCGCTGACGCCGAAGGCTGGGTGATTTCGGTCACGCCGTCCGGCGGCTGGATTCCGGCTTTTGTCGCCGGCTCCACCGGCGTGGGTTTGAGCCAGCGCATGCAAAGCTTCGTGCTCGACGAAGCGCTCAATCCGTTCAACGTGGTCGAACCCGGCAAACGCCCGCGGGTGACGCTGACTCCCACCCTCGCCGTCCAGGACGACCAGCCGCTGATGGCGTTTTCCGTCCAGGGCGGCGACAGCCAGGATCAGAACCTGCTGCAGTTTTTTCTCAACATGGTCGAATGGGGCATGACCGTGCAGCAGGCCGCCGATGGCCGCGGCAACATCATCGGCTACCAGATGCGCTCGTCGTTCGGCGACCACACCGCCGAACCCGGCCGCATCCAGGTCACCCCGCTGGTGTCGGCCTACTCACGGCAGGAACTGACCGAGATGGGTTACCAGGTCGAACGGGTTGATCGCACCTACAACCCGACCACGGCGATCTGGATCGATCCGGAAACCGGTGTGATGCACGGCGCGGCCAGCGATTTCGACGAGGATTACGGGATCGCCTGGTAAAGGCCTGAGACCGGCCGGGATCAAGGCCCTCTTGATCCGCCGGTTTGAGCACCCATCTATGTCAGCATACCGATCTTCACCGAGGAGTCTCAGCCCCATGCCCAACTATCTTGTCGTCGCCGCCGATGCAGCCCGCGCGCGCATCTTTTCTCGCGCCAAGAAGTTCAGCCCGCTGGCCGAAGATACCGTGCTGACTCATCCGGAATCGCGCCTGCGCCGCCAGGACCTGGTCACCGACCGACCCGGCACGATTCACGAATCCAAAACACCCGGCGAAAGCGATGCCGACCCCGTGACCGACCCCAAGCGGGCCGAATCGGAAACCTTCGCCCGCGAGATCAGCCGGCACCTGCAGAGTTTAAGAACCCAGGGCAAGGTGGAGGGCATTACCCTGGTCGCCGATCCGCGCTTCCTTGGGCAGCTGCGGGCAGCGATGGATCATGAGACCGCCAAACTGATCATCCACGAACTTGGAGCCAACCTTACCCGCGAGAGCGCCGACGACATCCAGCAACGCATCGACGCCTGAGCCGCTATTCCGGACCAGCCGGCTTTCAAAAAAGCCCATCTTTGCGCCGAATTCACCGTGCGGGAGATAATGCTGTGTTGACCTCAGCCACGGGCTCGCCGGCATGAAATCGATCTCCGTTCGCGGTGCGCGAACTCACAACCTCGCCAATATCGATCTCGAACTGCCGCGCGACCAGCTGATCGTGTTCACCGGATTGTCCGGTTCAGGCAAATCCTCGCTGGCCTTCGACACCATCTACGCCGAAGGCCA
>CAZUTZ010000471.1:0-1715 GCA_964623655.1 uncultured Wenzhouxiangella sp. | reverse complement strand
TTGGAGCCAATGCAGACTGGCTGATCACCGGCGATCCTGACCTGCTGACGCTCTCAGGGCAAACCCGGTTACGGATTCTGGAGCCTTCCCGAGCATTGGATTCGCTGGGCCACAAAACTAGAGCTAAAAGCCAGGACATGATTTGAAAGCCTGGCTGCGTCTCGCAGCCGCCCGCCGTGCCCTTTCATCGCCAAGGCAGTACCAGGCTTGCAGCTGTCTCGCTCACCTAAAATTTGCTGGACCGTCGCCAGCGGCAAAAACAGGACTCGCGGCGAGTCCGGCAAGGCCATGAATCCATGGTGGCGATAAAACGCCACGGCGGCTTTGTCCTTCGCGTCGACCATCAGCGCAAAGGCCGCAATCTCTGAACGTGCCGCTCGATCTAGGGCCTCGGCCAGCTTTCGGCAGGGATGCAGGCTCATCTGGATCAGCGTCCGTTCCGGTCCAATTTCGGCGAAGGGAAGCAAGATTCGCTGATTGCCGCTATGAATTAATCGGATGTCGCGAGACTTTGGGGTTAGCGTGAATCGTCCGCCCAATCTTCGTGCCCGTGACGAACGCGCAGGATCAGGACATCACCGGATGCTTCGATTTGATAGATCACGACGTGGGATTTGATCGAGTGGATTCGGATATTGCCAGTCAGTTCAGGTCTCCGGCGAGCCGCGCGAGTCAGACGGTAACCCACAGCATCAAACGGATAGTTTGCGTTTGGCCTCCCGTCGGATGTCGGCCATGTTCAGGTCCGACACCCCGCTGTCGAGCCCCTCATTGATGAGTTGTTGCAGGTGCTCGATTTTCGCCTGGCGCTCCTGGTCGCGACGAATCAGGTCGCGCACATAGTCACTTGAGTTGCTGAACCTGCCGGAGCTGGCTTGCTGTTCGACCCAGCGCTTCATTTCTGCGGGAAGTGACACGTTCATGGTTGTCATGACTGACTGACCTGAGAGGGATTGCAGCCAAAGAGTCGCAAATTTGGCAAACTTTGTCAAGATTGGGGGAGCCGCAAACCGGGACAGGCATGATCGATCTGATCGATCCCTGCCAGATATCTGCGGGTGTAGGTTCCTCTGCGGATCGTGCTGCGGCCCGTTCGACTTAACCAGTCCGATGCGGTGGAATGGGCCAGAAAGGCTTGAGGCCAGTTCGTGCGCCAGTGACCAGAAGCTTGGCCTGCGGGCGATATGACTCGTATCACCACACACCCCGGAACAACGCTACTGGAGCCTGGACGTCCCTGACGGCAAAGTCTTGACGGCGAAACCGTAGGTCGGCCCCACGTGGCCGATTCTGATTATTCGAACTCTCCAACTCGCGTCAGCACGGTCCGGATTACCTGCGGTGCAATTCGGAAATCGCTTTGGTGCAGGCGCTCGAACACCGCCCGAGCCGAGGGAATGATCCCGCGCATCCGAGCTTGCCCAATCACGGCTGCCGTGCCGGCGTACTTCAGCCCAAGTGCGCGTGCATGGGCGCGGCCGGCCCGTTCGTCGATCAATAGCAGTGAGTCCGGGTGCGTCTGGGCCAGCTCGATGCAGGCCCGCTCGCCGGCGTCCAGATCCAGCTGCTCACGCGGAATGATGCGCTCTGGCCAGACTTTCAGCCAGCCGCGATCAACGGCCCGCCCCAGTTCGGCATGGTCGGCTGTCACCGTGGCGGGGAATATCTCGGCTTTCACCTCGGACGGAATCCAGACGCTGCCAAACAGCGGATCA
>CAZUTZ010000470.1:0-1716 GCA_964623655.1 uncultured Wenzhouxiangella sp. | reverse complement strand
CCGACTGGTGCGTCACCTGCCTGGTCAACGAACGGGTTGCGCTCAACACCGATGCGGTACGCCAGGCCATGGCGAACCATGACGTGGTGTACATGAAGGGCGACTGGACGCGCCGTGATGACGCCATCACCGAGTACCTGGCCAGGTATGGCCGCAACGGCGTGCCGCTTTACGTGCTCTACCCTAGGAACGGCGGCTCGCCCCAGGTTCTGCCGCAGCTTCTGACCCCGCCGCTGGTCGTGCAGGCCATCGAGAACCTGGACTGATTTTCCAAGCCGGACCCGTCCTTCTGGCCGGGTCCTGACGTTCAACCCAAACAAGGATGTTCGAATCATGAAAAAAACCCTGCTTAGCCTGACGACCCTTGGCCTGGCTTTAGGCCTGTCGATGTCGGCCTGGGCCGCGCCGCAGATCGGCCAGCCCGCCCCGGATTTCAGCGTGGTCGATACCGCCGGCGTCACCCACAGCCTGGCCGACTTCCACGGCCAGACGGTGATCCTGGAATGGACCAATCATGATTGCCCGTTCGTGGTCAAACACTACGGCGCTGGCAACATGCAGCAGCAGCAGCGCATGGCCCGCGAAGAACACGACGCCGTCTGGCTGACCGTGATTTCGTCTCGCCCGGGTTCCCAGGGTCACGTCTCGCCGGAAGAAGCCGACGAGTTGACCGCTTCGCGCAACGCCTTCCCGACTGCCGTGCTGCTGGACGAAGACGGCACCATGGGCCGCGCCTATGACGCACGGGTCACCCCGCACATGTACATCATCGATGCCGAAGGCACGCTGGTCTACATGGGCGGCATCGACTCCAACCCCAGCGCCAACCCGGATGACATCCCGGGCGCCACGCAGTTCGTGGTTGCTGCCCTGGACGACATGGCTGCCGGCCGCGAGATTGCCCAGCACACCACCCGCCCCTACGGCTGCACCATCAAGTATTGATCTTCACTCGCTGAAGAATCATCGGAAAGCGGGCCTTCGAGGCCCGCTTTTTCGTTGGCGTCTGTCCGGAAGCTGCTTGTCTTACACTATGCTTTCAACCAAACCGACACCCGCCATGTCCCGCCCGACTGACCGTCGCCCCACCGATTGCATCCACGCTGGCGAACGCCACCTGCCGGCCGAGTTCGGGGTCAACACCCCAATCGTTTCCAGCTCGGCCTTCGACTATCGCGGGGACGGGGTGCGCTACCCGCGCTACCACAACACCCTGAATCACGCGGTGGTGGCCGACCGCATTGCCGCGCTGGACGGTGCCGAGGCCGGCCTGGTGCTGGCCAGCGGCATGGGCGCGATCAGCGCGGTGTTTTTCAGCCTGATGAAGCCGGGCCAGCACGCCATTCTGCTGGATGGGCTTTATGGCGGCACCATGGACCTGGTTCACGGCCTGCTCGAACCGCTCGGCTTTGACTTTTCAATCTGGGACGGCGAGCCGGCCAGCCTGCCCGCGCTGATTCGTGACAACACTCACGTGCTGCACGTCGAATCACCCACCAACCCCTTGATGAACGTGGTCGATCTTCGGGCAACGGCCGATATTTGCCGCCAACATCAGATAATCAGCGTGATCGACAGCACCTTTGCCTCGCCCGTTTGCCAGCAGCCGATCGCGCTGGGCTTTGACCTGGTGATGCACTCGGCCACCAAGTACCTGGGCGGTCATTCCGACCTGCTGTGCGGCAGCCTGGCCGGCAGCCGCGCGCTGATCGATAG
>CAZUTZ010000469.1:0-1716 GCA_964623655.1 uncultured Wenzhouxiangella sp. | reverse complement strand
CCGTCGCTCGCTCTCTGACACCTCGAACTCGCCCGGCTCGATGTCGTCGGGCACGTCGAACGCCTGTCCGTCCAATTTCGGCTCAATGAAGCGGCGGGTCACGAAGTAACCGGTGAAGGTCAGAACGAAGGTTGAGGTCAGGATGAACCAGTAGTTCATCGTTGCCGGTCGCAACGGCGTGCCGTCGGCGGTGGCAAAGGGCACGCCCTGGGCCTCGGCAAAGGCCTGGGCGTTGACGCCCATGATGGCATCGACCGGACCGGGGAACAGGTTGGCGCTGAAGCCGGCCGACACGCCGGCAAAGGCCACCGCCATGCCGATCAGCGGGTTGCGCCCCAGCCCGGCATAGAGCAGGCCGGCCAGCGGAATCAGCACCAGGTAGCCGGCATCGGTGGCAATCGAGCTCATGATGCCCATGAACATCAGCAGCAGCGGCAGCAGGGCCTGCGGGATGTGGCTGCCGGCGCGCTTGATCAAGGCACCGAACAAGCCGGATCGCTCGGCAACCCCAATCGCCAGCATGACCACGAAAATCACCCCGAGCACGCCGTTGCCGAAGCCCAGCCAGTTGGTCAGCAGCGCGTTATCGAAGATCCAGCGCATGTGCTCGGACTGGTACATCGGCAGGATTTCATAGGTCACCGGTTCGCCACCGGCCCCCATCGATTCGAAGGTGTGGCCACCCATCAGCACGGTGACCAGGAAGGCAAACGGATAGAAGGCCATGAAGATGATCACCGGGTCGGGAATCTTGCGGCCGGCCCGCTCGACAAACTGGCCGAAGGCTTGCCCCCAGGTCTGGCTGGATTGGGTCATGAGATCTGGACATCCTGCTGTTGGAAAACGCGATCGAGTATAGCCTCGCCAGGCGGGCCGACCAATGCCGATACGCGCCCATGACCCACCGCCGGGCCCTGCCGGGTTAGACTGCCGACGATGACTGACAGCCACGCCAGCATTTGACCGTGAGCGACCCGACCGGGCCCGAAGCCGCGCCGAAGCCGCGCCTTTTGTTTGCCGACAGCAGCCGTCTGATGCGGCGGGCAGCCCAGCGGATTCTTGGTGAGGAATTTCATGTCATCACGGCCGAGGATGCCGAAAGCGCCTGGATCGCACTGGCCGACGACCCCTTGATCCAGGTGGTCTTTCATGATCTGCAGGAGGCACCCGAAGCGGGCCAACCGAACCTGCTGGAGCGTCTGCGAGGCTCGGCTGATCGACGGATCCGGGAAACGCCCCTGGTCATGGTGACAGACGAGGACGTCAGCGAAACCAGGCGCCAACAAGCCCTGGAGCGCGGTATCAGCGACTTCATCACCAAACCCTTCCGTTCCAGCGAACTGATTGCCCGGGCGCGCGCGCATGCCAATTCAGCCGAGGCACTGCGCCGGCTGCATCTGCTGCAGAAACAGCACAACCGCGACACGGAAACCGGCCTGGGCAATCGACGCTATTTCTTTGAGCGACTGGCCCAGGCGCTGAGTTTTGCCCGTCGCCACACCCAGCCATTGAGCCTGGTGCATGTGCACCTCGACGGTTTGAATCGCGCCATGTTGCGGCTCGACGAACGCCAGCGCCAGCGCCGCATGGAACAACTGGGGCAGGCGCTGGCCGAGGCGATTCGTCACGAAGATACGGTGTATCGAACCGGGGCCGAAAGCTTCAGCTTCATCCTGCCCGGCACGCCCCCTGACGGCGCAGAAACGGTGCGCTGCC
>CAZUTZ010000468.1:0-1719 GCA_964623655.1 uncultured Wenzhouxiangella sp. | reverse complement strand
CGCGATGCCCATCAGGACTTTGTCGCTATCCTTCGCGAGTTCCGGCCGCATCTGTCGCAGGCGGTTGTGCACTGTTTCACCGACACCGCCGAAGCTCTGCGAGACTACCTGGCGCTGGACTGCCATATCGGCATCACGGGCTGGATTTGCGATGAGCGGCGGGGTCACCACCTGAAGGAATTTGTGGCCGAAATTCCGGACGACCGGCTGATGATCGAAACCGATTCCCCTTACCTGAAACCGCGCAACTTGCGCCCCAAGGTGCGCACACACCGCAACGAGCCGCAGTGGCTGCCGTGGATTGCCGGAACAGTAGCAGCCTGTCGCGGGGTCACACCGCCTCAGCTGGCGGCGCAAACTACCGCTTGCGCCAGGGATTTTTTTACCCTGCCGGATTCTCCGGCAGGGTGAGTACCTGAACGGTCGTCAGGCGGCCTGCGGCTGCATCTGCAGGCTGCGCTGCAGCGCGGCCAGCCGCCGCCTCTGCATCTTCAGGCGGTATTCGAGCTCCTTGTAGCGCGTTCGAAACTCGATTCGACGCCAGCGGTCGCGAACAGCATCGGCGCCAGCCTGGACGCGTTCAGCCTGTACCGCCTGCCACTGGCTGACCGTATCGCGGAATTGCTGCATTTCGCGTTCAAATGCCTCACGCCAGGTCGGCGCGGTCTTCGGGCAGGCCACGCGCGCTTCCAGTTCATGGAAATAGACCTGTAGCCGCGCCCGCTGAATCCTGAACTTGGCGGTACGCTTCAGGTCACGGGCCAGACCGACCAGGCTGCAGGCGGCGATGACCCACTTGCCCGGGTCAAAGTGCCACCAGCTCAGACCGTTGCGATAGTCCGCCTGAAAGGCATGATGGAAATTGTGGTAACCCTCTCCCCAGGTCAGATAGGCGATGAATCCGTTGTCGCGGGCGGTGTTTTCGCGGCTGAAGCCACGCTGACCCCAGGTGTGCGCCAGGGAGTTGATGAAAAACGTGCAGTGCTGCGAGAAAGCCAGACGGAACGCACCGGCCAGCAGCAGCATGCCGAGCACGTCACCGACCATCAGGCCTAGCGCGACCGGCACGCCCAGATTCAGCACCCAGACCGCCGGCCAGTAAAGCTTGTGCTGCCACATGACGATTGGGTCTTTTTTCAGATCCGGCACTTCGTCGAAATTGATCTCGCTGGTCTTCCAGTGCCTCGTCATCCAGCCGATATGGGCGTGCCAGAAGCCGGACTTGATCGAGTGCGGATCGCGGTCGACGTCATCGACGTGACGGTGGTGGACCCGATGCCGGGCTGCCCAGACAAGAATGGAATTTTGCAGCGAAAAAGTGCCGAAGACCGCCAGTGCCAGGCGCAGCGGCCAGGCGGCGCGAAACGTGCGGTGCGACCAGAGTCGGTGGTAGCCGACCGTGATCGACAACCCGCTGGCAATCCAGATGACGGCAGCCGCCAGCCAGGTCCAGGCGCTGAAACCCACGGTCAGGCCATAAATCGGCGCGGCCACGAACCCCAGCAGATTGATAACCACGAAAAAGATCACGTTGGAGACGACCAGAGGCGGCTTACGTTCAGACATGATTTTCCTTACATGAATAAGTGATGGATTGGCTGCCCTGACTCACTTGAAAAACTTGATGGATAGCGGATACGGCCAGACTTCTCCCTCGGAAGCCTTCACCGCACCGATGATGGGAAAGACCAGACTGAGAATGGCCAGAGCGATCAGCAG
>CAZUTZ010000467.1:1087-1730 GCA_964623655.1 uncultured Wenzhouxiangella sp. | reverse complement strand
TATCCTGGCCATGTTCGCCGAGGAACTGATCGGCGGCCTCGCGTCCGGCGTCGTGCAGGTAGCGCAGGAAATCCCACTCGGCGTTGAGCTTCGACGAATGGCCAAGATCCAGCACCCGCTCGCTGCTGATCCGATGAAGCCGCATGGCTTTCCAACGCTGCGCCTCTTGCTCGCCAGGGTCGAGCACCTGGCGCAGTAGCGCCATCATCCGCAGCTCCTTGAGCAGTGTGGCGTTGAAGGCGATTTCATTCACGCGACTGGCAATTTCACGGGCCGTGCGCGGGGTGCCCTCGCGAACCACCGGATTGATCTGAACGAGCAGCGTGTCGTTGCTCTCGCATTCCCTGACCAGCGGCGTCATGGTGGGATTGCCGGCATAGCCGCCGTCCCAATACGGCACGCCGTCGATGTTGACGGCCTGGTAAAGCGTCGGCAGGCAGGCCGAGGCCAAAAGCACGTCCGTGCCAAGCTCGTCGCGACGAAACACCCGACCCTGGCCGGTGTGGACGTTGGTGGCCGTGACGAACAGTTTGACCGGACCTTCGGCCAGGCAGCGGTAATCCAGCAGTTCATCAAGAATCGCGCGCAGCGGATTGCCAGCCAGCCCGCCGAAATCGTACGGTGACACGACGCGCGCGGCCAG
>CAZUTZ010000467.1:0-1077 GCA_964623655.1 uncultured Wenzhouxiangella sp. | reverse complement strand
AACCACCGGTCCAGGGGGCTGCGCCTGAACGGGCTGAACCGCGCGGCATCCGCCACGCGTTGCCAGAAGGCAGCCAGCAGGTCGCGCGCCTGTTCGCGGCCACCGCGAGCCAGTCCGCAGGCCAGCATGGCCGCGTTCATTGCCCCGGCCGACGTGCCCGAAACCCCCTCGATCTCGAAGCGGCTTTCCTCCAGCAAGCGGTCGAGAACGCCCCAGGTGAGCGCGCCATGCGCCCCGCCCCCCTGAAGCGCCAGGTCAATGGGAATCGATGTCGATTCAGAATCCGTCATCCGTCGTCCAGCCCGATTACTCTTCGAACACTATACCGGCGGGCCGGGCTGCCCGTTTATGATGGGGGCACGTCAAAGCCTTTGGGAGCCACCATGTCTCAGCCAGCCAGCCGTCCTTCAGCCGCCATTCGCTCAGCCCACGGCAGCCGCCTTTCCTGCAAGGGCTGGCACCAGGAAGCCGCGCTGCGGATGCTGATGAACAACCTGGATCCGGACGTGGCCGAGCGCCCGCAGGACCTGATCGTCTATGGCGGCACCGGCAAGGCGGCGCGCAACTGGGACTGCTACCACGCCATCGTCCGCACCCTGCAGCGCCTGGAAAACGACGAGACGCTGCTGGTCCAGTCGGGCAAGCCGGTTGGTGTCATCCGCACCCATGACCAGGCGCCTCGCGTGCTGATTGCCAACTCCAACCTGGTGCCGCGCTGGGGCAACTGGGACACCTTCCGCGACCTGGAAGACAAGGGCCTGACCATGTACGGCCAGATGACCGCCGGCTCCTGGATTTACATCGGTTCGCAAGGCATCGTTCAAGGCACCTACGAAACCTTCGCCGAACTGGCACGCCAGCACTTCGGCGGCTCGCTCAAGGGCAAGCTGACTGTTACCGCAGGCCTCGGCGGCATGGGCGGCGCCCAGCCGCTGGCCGTTACCATGAACGATGGTCACTGCATCGGCGTGGAAATCGACGAGTGGCGGATCGACCGACGCGTCGAGACCGGCTACTGCGACGCCAAGGCCCGCTCCATCGACGAGGCCCTGGACCTGATCGAGAAAGCCGACGGCC
>CAZUTZ010000466.1:0-1736 GCA_964623655.1 uncultured Wenzhouxiangella sp. | reverse complement strand
GCCGATCAGGAATACAGCCGGCACCTCGTTGAAAATCCGGTACCAGCGCGAGCCATGGCGATTACCACCGCGGGCGAAGGTTCTCACCAGCAGCGCCAGCCAGACGTGGTAGCCAATCAGTCCGGCGACCAGCGTCAGCTTGGCATGCATCCATCCCTGGCTCAGGTAGCCGGGCATCGACAGCAACAGCCACAGGCCCAAACCCACCGCCAGCGCCCCGCCAATGTGCGTGATGCCCATCAGGCGCCGCTGCATGACCAGCAACAGCTCGAAGCGCGAACCGCTGGGGTTTTCCGCCGCATAGACAAACAAGCGGGGCAGATAGAACAGCCCGGCGAACCAGGTCACAACGAAAATGATATGAAAGGCTTCGAGCCAGAGCATGGCAGTACGCGTCCTTGCGAGATAGACATAGACAGGCCGGACAAGTGTACAACCTCCATCAGCGGCCCACTGAGGCTGTTGAATTATTAGGGATTTCTTATGTTCCCGGCTTCTGCCGTCCGGGCCGGGCCTGGAGCGCCTCAAGGGTCGAAGCCTGTTCACGCGGATCGCGTTTTCAACCTTGACGCGTGCAGTCCGGGCGGGTTATAAACTCCGGGCGCTTTACAAAAACATCACAAAAAAAACAGACAAGACCAACAAATAAGCGCAGCCATCCGGTTTGGGGCATGTCGATTGGAGCGGTCCAGCAAGTGGCCGCTTTTTTTTCGTATCATCAAAGGCTACTGACGATTGATTGCTGCCTCTTGCGGCACAATCTCAAGAGTTGGGCAAGGTGCGGTTGTTACCCACCAGAAAGCCTTGCCGGGCGAATGGGCCCGGCTTCAAGCTACAAGGAGCGCATGCCATGACGTCTGTCAACGACCCACTGTTGTTTACTTCCGCCGCAGCCAGCAAGGTACGCGAACTGATTCTCGAGGAAGGCAATCCGGCGCTGAAGCTCAGGGTTTACATCACCGGCGGCGGGTGTTCGGGCTTCCAGTACGGCTTCAGCTTCGACGAGAAGAGTGACGACGGCGATATCGAGGTCATCCGTGACGACGTCAGCCTGGTGGTAGACCCACTCAGCTTCCAGTACCTGGAAGGCGCGGAAGTCGATTACAGCGAAAGTCTGCAGGGTGCCCGGTTTGTTATTCGCAACCCCAATGCGGCAACCACCTGCGGATGTGGATCCTCCTTCGGACTGGCCTGACCAAGGCGCGCTCAGGCTCTGGCGGGTGGCCGGCTAGCTCATGACGATCGTCATCGTGCTGCTTGGGCTGTTGATCAGCCATTTTTTTTTCCGCATCAAGCGATTTCGGGATTTTCGCTGGCTGGCCGGCCGGATTGGCCGGCTGAGAGCCCGCTGGCCCGGGCCGGACTGGCTGGCGCTGGCCGCAGTCTTGCTGTTGGCCCTGCTGCTGGCCGGGCTGGGTGGCGCGCTGATGAGCCTCTGGCTGGGCCTGCCGGGCTGGTTGCTGTTCAGCCTGCTGGTTCTGCTTTACACACTGGGGCCGCGTGACCTGGATCGGGACGTAAGTGCCCTGCGCGCCGACGGTGACGCCGAGGTTGATCCGGCGCTCATCGCCCGCGCTCGCCGATCCATGCGCATTGACGCGAGTACCGACGGGGTCGAGGCGGGTGCGGCGGTACTCCATGCGGCGCTATCGCGCTGGTTCGGCATTCTTTTCTGGTTCGTCGTGCTCGGCCCGGCCGGTGCCTTGCTGTATCGCTTCAATCGGGCCGCTCTGCAA
>CAZUTZ010000465.1:0-1739 GCA_964623655.1 uncultured Wenzhouxiangella sp. | reverse complement strand
CGCGGACTCAGTTTCTACACCGGCTCCATGGGTTACCTGAACTGCGACGGCAGCATGGATCTCAATATTCTGATTCGATCAATGCGCTTAAGCGGTCGCTCATTGAGTTTCCGCACCGGCGCGGGCATTGTCGCGGACTCCGATCCGCGCGCGGAGCTTGCCGAAACCGAGGCCAAGGCGCGAGGGTTGCTGCGGGCGCTGGGCAGAGCATGAACATGCTGATCGACGGCGCGTGGTCTGAGCAAATACCCGCCGATGACCGCGGCCTGCTGTTCGGCGAGGCGGTGTTCGAGACGATCGCCTTCAAAGCCGGCCAAGCGCCATTGTGGTCCCGGCATATGGCCCGGATGGCCAACGGCGCCAGCGTGCTGGGCCTGCCGTTGCCCAACGCTGAGATGCTGGCTTCGGATTGCCGCGCCGTGCTGGCGTCGAACGATGATCAAGCTGGCGTTGTGCGCATCACCCTGACCGGTGGCAGTGGCAGTCGCGGTTACTGGCCCGCAACAGCCGGGCAGGGGCGCCGCATCGTCCAGGCCCGCGCCTGGCCGCCAAATCTGGAGTCCCAGCGTCGGCAGGGACTGCGTACTGCCATCAGCCGCCACCGCTTGCCGGCTGCCGGGGTGTTGGCCGGGCTCAAGCACGGCAATCGTCTGGTACAGACACTGGCTGCGCGCGAAGCGATGAATGCAGGTCTTGACGATATGCTGCTGCTTGATCAGGCTGGCTATCTGGCCGAGGCGATCAGCAGCAATTTGATTCTGGCAACGCCAGAAGGCCTGCTGACGCCGCCGACCGCGGCGGTCGCAGGCGTAGGACTGGGCTGGCTGCGTGACCAGCTTGGGAGTGACCTTGTCGAGGGCAGCCTTCGGCCGGAGGCGCTTGAGCATGCCAGCGAGGTGCTGGTGGTAAACTCGGTCGCCGGGGTTCGGCCGGTGACCGCCGTCGAACAGAGGCGGTTTCAGCCCGGCCCGGTGTTCGGACATATGCACTCTCTTTGGCAAACCCATTTGTTCTGATGCGCGCGATTCTGCTTGTTGTTCTGTTCGTGTTGGGTGTGGGTGCGTTCTTTCTGGCCCAGGCCTGGCAGGACTGGAACCGATTCAACGTCACGCCGCTCAATCCCGAAGCTGATATTCAGCTGATGGTCGGATCAGGCATGACCTACGCTGGTCTGGTGCGTGAGCTGGAACGCCTGGGTCTGGCCCAGCCGGGCTGGCAGTGGCGGCTGTTCGGACGTCTGCATACACCAGTGCTCAAAGCCGGCGAGTATCGCGTGACTGCCGGCAGCACGGTCGCGGGCCTGATGCAGCAGCTTGAGCGCGGCGAGACGCTTGACCATCGATTGACCATTGTTGAAGGCTGGACCTTGGCCCGATTGCGCTCGGAGCTGGCTGATGACCCGCGTCTGGTCACGCGTGCGCGCGGGCTGGATGAGGCCGAGCTGATGGATCGTCTGGGCTGTGATGGCTGTTTCGCAGAGGGGCGTTTCCTGCCCGAGACCTATTTTTTCAAGCGCGGCAGCAGCGATCTGGATATCTTGCGCCGAGCTCATGTGACCATGGAACAGGCGCTGGCTGCCGCCTGGTCGGGGCGTGACCAGGGTCTGCCGCTCACCTCGCCGGAAGAACTCCTGGTGTTGGCCTCGATCATCGAGCGCGAAACCGGTCAGCCCGGCGAGCGCGCGCAGGTAGCGGGCGTGTTCGTGCGCCGGCTGGTGCAGGGGATGCGTTTGCAAACCG
>CAZUTZ010000464.1:0-1746 GCA_964623655.1 uncultured Wenzhouxiangella sp. | reverse complement strand
GCCAGTTCATGCCGCCGAATCTTGGCGTTGTGACGGATATCGACCGGGAAGCCCTTGCTGAACTCGATTCGCTGGATACCAAAGCGCTGAACCAGCTCGCGCACGGCAGCGCCGGTTTTCTCCCGGTCAGCGTCGGGCTCCAGCTCGACAACCACCACCGGGGTTTGCCGGCGCGGCTCCCCGATGCCCACCAGAGCGCTGCGATAAACGCCGGGAAGCGCGTTGACCGGGCCTTCGATGCATTCGGTGTAGAGCTCGCCCTCGGCCATGCGCACACGCTCTGACTTGCGCCCGCAGAACCACAGTCTGCCCTGCTCGTCCTGCCAGCCCAGATCGCCCATGCGATGCCAGACCCGTCCTTTTTCGTCGGTCATCTTGGCCTCCCGGGTCTGGCGCTCGCGCTCCCAGTAGGTGTCGGTGACGGTGGGGCCGTAAACGCAGATCTCGCCGACCTGGCCCGGCTCGACGTCTGCCGCCTGCTCGGCCAGGTCGATCGCCCGGTCGTTGATGGCGATGACGCGGACCTCGTTGGCAGCCAGCGGTTTGCCCACGCAGATCCCCTTGCCGGCCCGATTGCCGGCCGACAGCCCGCCGGTGAGTTCACGTCCACTGATGCTGGCCACGGGCAGACATTCGGTCGCGCCATAGGGGGTGTGGATATCCGCGTGCTCTTCAAGCGCACGATGGATGCGCTCGATGACCTTGGCGTGGACCGGCGCGCCCGCCGACAGCACCCGCTTCAGGCCCGGCAGCTTGATCTTTTCGGCTTCCAGGTGGCGGGTCAGCGTGTTCATCAGCGCCGGCGAGCCGAACAGGTTGGTGACCGAGTATTCCCGGATCAGGCTGACCAGCATGGCCGGGTCGACCCTGGCCGGGCGGGTGAAGTCCATGGGCGGCAGCACCGTGGTCATCCCTAAAGCCGGATCGAACAGCGCAAACGGCGGGAAGGTCGGCAGATCGACCTCACCGGGCTTGATGCGATATTGCTCGCGGATCAGATCGACCTGGGCGGCGAAGTGGCGCTGGCGGTAGACCACGCCCTTGGGGATTCCGGTCGAACCGGAGGTAAACAGGATGGCTGCCGGGTCGTCGGGTTTGACCTCCGGGGCTTGGTAAGCCGAAATCGAAGTCGCCGCCAGGTCCTTGTAGCGCACCCCGCCCCAGAACAGGCGCGGACCGACGGTGATCAGCCGCCTGACCTGCCCACGACCCCAGCCCAGCACCAGGCGCGCGATATGGGCCCTGGTGATGCCCAGAAACACCTCCGGGCGAGCTTCGCCCAGGCAGGTTTTCAGCGGCTTGATGCCGATGCCGGGATCGACCAGGATGGGAATGGCGCCGGCCTTGAACAGGGCAAAAAACAGGGCGAAGAACTCCAGCGACGGCGGCACCATGAACGCCACCCGCGTGCCCGGCTGGATGCCTTCAGCGGCCAGGCCTGCGGCCAGGCGCGTGGACAGCTCGTCGAGTTCGCGATAAGTATGACGCTCGTCCTGCCAGCCTTTCGCGGAGCGCTTGCGCGGTACGATCAGCGTGATGCCGTCGGGCTGAGTCAGCGCCTGCTGGCTGAGGGCCTGGGCGATGTTCATGATTTTCAGGGGAGTCGGGTCAACGTGGTTCAGAATAGCACCGCCGTTGGCAGTCCCAGACACCGGACGTCGGCCACGTAGGGCCGACCTACGTTTTGGTGGCCGTAGATACTCTCTTGCCTGTCAAGGCTATTCGGGTCTGATTGCGAAGAGTTTT
>CAZUTZ010000463.1:0-1752 GCA_964623655.1 uncultured Wenzhouxiangella sp. | reverse complement strand
ATCTCGGCCAGGGCGACGGCCAGCTGGTCGGCGACCATGCCCACCGGCTCGGCGTGAAAGTTGCCGCCGGAGAGGATTTCCTCGTCCTCGGCGAAGACCAGTGGGTTGTCGGACACGCCGTTGACCTCGGTCAGCAGCACTTCGGCGGCATGCCGGATCTGCTGCAGGCAGGCGCCCATGACCTGGGGCTGGCAGCGCAGCGAGTAGGGGTCCTGGACCTTGGCGCAGCCGGCGTGGGAGTCGCCGATTTCCGAGCGCTCTCCCAGGACCCGCCGGTAGCAACGCGCCATCTCGATCTGTCCGGCCTGGCCGCGCACTTCGTGAATGCGCACATCGAAGGGCTGGCGTGAACCCAGCGCCGCCTCGACCGCCATGGCGCCGATCATCACAGCCGAGCGCAGGGCGTTTTCCGCATCCAGCAGGCCTTCCAGCGCCAGGGCCGTTGACACCTGCGTGCCGTTGAGCAGGGCCAGGCCTTCCTTGGGCGCCAGCTTGAGCGCTTCGATGCCGTGCCGGGACAGGACTTCTCCGGCAGGAACCGGTTTGCCGTCTTCCAGTACCGCCCCTTCGCCGAGCAGTACGCTGGCCAGGTGGGCCAGCGGGGCCAGATCACCCGAGGCGCCGACCGAGCCTTTTTCCGGAATGGCCGGGACGATGTCGTGCTCGAGCAGGGCGATCAGCGTCTCGACCACCTCGCGCCGCACGCCGGAATAGCCACGCGCCAGGGAGTTGATCTTGGCCGTGATCACCAGCCGCACCGTGGACGGGCGCATGAATCGGCCCAGGCCCGCGGCGTGCGACAGCACGATGCTGTGCTGCAGGGTTTGCAGCTCGTCGGCCGGAATGCGGGTATTGGCCAGCAGGCCAAAGCCAGTGTTGACGCCGTAGACCGTGCGGCCTTCGGCAATCACGCGGGCCACGACGGCGGCCGAGCGATCAATGCGGGCCCAGGCCGCTTCGTTCAGGCTGACCCGCACCGGCCCTTCGCGCACTCGGCGCAGCTCGGCCAGCTCCAGTCGGCCGGGATAGAGCTTGAGTTCGAAAGCCATCAGCGCTGCTCTTTATCCAGCATGGGCAGGTCGAGCCCGGCTTCGCGGGCGCATTCGATGGCCTCGTCATAGCCGGCATCGGCATGGCGCATCACGCCCGAGGCCGGGTCATTGCGCAAGACCCGGCCCAGGCGCCGGGCGGCCGCTTCCGTGCCGTCGGCGACAACCACCATGCCGGCGTGCTGGCTGTAGCCCATGCCCACGCCACCGCCGTGGTGCAGGCTGACCCAGGTGGCACCGCCGGCAGTATTGAGCAAGGCGTTGAGCAGCGGCCAGTCCGACACCGCATCCGAGCCGTCGCGCATGGCTTCGGTCTCGCGATTGGGCGAGGCCACCGAGCCGGAATCCAGGTGATCGCGACCGATCACGATGGGCGCCTTCAGCTCGCCGCTGTCGACCATCTCGTTGAAGGCCAGGCCCAATCGCACACGATCCTTGACTCCGACCCAGCAAATGCGCGCTGGCAGGCCTTGGAACTGGATGCGCTCCTTCGCCATGTCCAGCCAGCGGTGCAGGTGCGCAGCGTCCGGCATCAGCGCCTTGACCTTTTCATCGGTGGCAAGGATGTCTTCCGGATCACCGCTCAAGGCCACCCAGCGGAACGGCCCGACGCCGCGGCAGAACAGCGGCCGGATGTAGGCCGGCACAAAGCCGGGGAAGTCGAAGGCCTGGTCCACGCCCATATCCCGGGCCATCTGGCGGA
>CAZUTZ010000462.1:0-1761 GCA_964623655.1 uncultured Wenzhouxiangella sp. | reverse complement strand
GGCGGCCGCGCCCTTTCCGGCAGGAAGACCGGCAGCACTTGAAAATCGCCGCTTCAACGCCCACTTCGACCCTGCGCGTTTTTATTGGCCTGACCGACAGGATGATTTTGTTGTGACCCAAATGCCCCAGTCTGAAACCAGAGCTTTCGACGCTGAAGTGCATCAGCTGCTCAAGCTGATGGTCAATGCCCTGTATTCCAATCGCGAGATTTTCCTGCGCGAACTGATCTCCAATGCTTCGGACGCCAGCGACAAGCTGCGCTTCGAAGCCTTGATCGACGAGTCACTGAAAGGGCTGGATCAGGATCTGGCCATCGACGTGGACTTTGATTCCGAGGCCGGCACCCTGACCGTGCGTGATCGCGGCATCGGCATGAATCGCGCCGAGGTGATTGAAAACCTGGGCACGATCGCCCGGTCCGGCACCCGTCGCTTTCTTGAGAGCCTGTCCGGCGATCAGCGCCAGGATGCGCGCCTGATTGGCCAGTTTGGCGTGGGTTTTTATGCCGCCTTCATCGTTGCCGAAGCGGTGACGGTGGAAACCCGGCGCGCCAACGAGGCAGCCGATCAGGGGGTGCGCTGGTCCTCCAGTGGCGAGGGCGAGTACCAGATCGAGGCCATCGAACGAGCCGAGCAGGGCACGACGGTGACCCTGGAGCTGCGCGAAGAACATCGCGACCTGCTGGCGCAGTGGCAGCTCAAGCGCATCATTCAGCACTATTCCAACCACATTGCTTTCCCCATCCGCCTGCGCAAGCCTGCGGAGCAGGATCAGGACAGCGATCAGGAAACCTCGAGCGCCAGCGCCGAGTTCGAGAACGTCAACGACGCCCAGGCCCTGTGGACGCGCTCGAAATCCGAGGTCACCGACGAGGAATACAAGGAGTTCTACACTGGTCTGACCGGTGATCCGGACGCGCCGCTGAGCTGGGCCCATCACCACGTCGAAGGCAACCAGCGCTACAGCCTGCTGTTGTTTGTGCCGTCCTCAGCGCCCTTTGACTTGTTGATCAATCGTGATGAGCGCGAGGGCGTCAAGCTCTACATCGAGCGCGTTTTCATCATGGACGCTGCTGAACAAGTGCTGCCGCGCTACCTGCGCTTCATGCGCGGCGTCATCGATTCGGCGGATCTGCCGCTGAACATTTCGCGCGAAATCCTGCAGGACTCGCCGCTGGTGAAGAAAATCCGTGCGACCGTGGTCAAGCGAAGCCTGGATCTGATCGAAAAACTCGCCGAGCAGGGCGGCGAGCCGTGGCAGAAATTCCTCGAGGCTTTCGGCTCGATTCTGAAAGAAGGCGTGATCGAGGACTTCGAGCAGCGCGAGCGCATCGCCGGTCTGCTGCGATTTGCCTCCACCGAAAACGACCAGGCCGCCGAGGTCAGCCTTGACGACTATATCGGCCGAATGAATGAGGACCAGGAAAATATCTGGTATCTGACCGCCGAAAGCCCGCAGGTTGCCCGCAACAGCCCGCACCTGGAGGCGTTTCGCAAGCACGGGATCGAAGTGCTGCTGCTGACCGATCGAATCGACGAGTGGCTGGTAGGCCACTTGAACGAGTACAAGGGCAAGACGCTCAAGTCGGTCTCTCGCGGCAAGCTGGATCTCGGCGCAAGCGAGGAACCGGCCGAAGAAGCCAAAAAGCTGGCCGGGCGCATCAAGAAGGCGCTGGGCGAGCGGGTCGGAAACGTTCAGCCCGGCACGCGCCTGACCGAATCGCCGGCCTGCGTGGTCGCCGACGAGCACGAACTGTCGCC
>CAZUTZ010000461.1:0-1767 GCA_964623655.1 uncultured Wenzhouxiangella sp. | reverse complement strand
CCCTGGCCCCTGACCCCTACCGTCAAGCATCACGGCAGAAGCCATGAAACTATCTGAAGACATTGAACTGCTTAGAGAAACGGTGCGCCGCTTTGCCGACGAAGCCATCGCACCGCGCGCCGCGGCCATCGACGAATCCAACGAATTTCCCCAGGAGCTCTGGCGCGAGCTGGGGGAGATGGGCCTGCTGGGGATCAGTATCCCGGCCGAATACGGCGGGGCGGAAATGGGTTATCTCGCCCATCTGGTCGCCATGGAAGAAATCTCGCGCGCCTCGGCATCGGTCGGTCTGTCCTACGGCGCCCATTCCAATTTGTGCCTCGACAATCTCTACCGCAACGGCACCGAGGCCCAGCGGCAAAAGTTCGTGCCCCGCCTGGTCTCCGGCGAATGGGTGGGCGCACTCGCCATGTCCGAACCGGGCGCCGGCTCCGACGTCGTCGGCTCCATGGCCTGCCGCGCTGAACTCAAGGGCGATGTCTGGGTGGCCAACGGCTCGAAGATGTGGATTACCAACGGACCGGAATGCGACGTGGCGCTGGTCTACATGCGCACGGCCGGCAAGGAAGCCGGCAGCCGCTGCATGACCGCTTTTCTGGTCGAAAAGGATTTCCCCGGATTCACCAAGGCGCAAAAGCTCGACAAGCTCGGCATGCGCGGCTCGAACACCTGTGAGCTGGTTTTCGACAACTGCGAGATCCCGGCCGAAAACGTGCTCGGCGAAGTCAACCAGGGCGTCAGGATCCTCATGTCGGGACTGAATTCAGAGCGGCTGGTCCTGTCCGGCGGCCCGATCGGCATCATGCAGGCGGCCATGGACCAGGCCCTGCCGTATATCCGCGAGCGCAAGCAGTTCGGCCGCCGCCTGGCGGATTTCGGTCTCATGCAGGCCAAGATTGGTGACATGTACGCGCTGCTGCAGTCCTCGCGCGGATTCGCCTACCAGGTGGGCGCGGACTACGACCGCGGCGATCAGTCGCGCATCGACGCAGCAGCCTGTCTTTTCCACGCCTCGACCAGCGCGGTCAAGGTCGCCCTGGAAGCCATTCAGGCGCTGGGCGGCAACGGATACATCAACGAGTATCCCACCGGCAGGCTGCTGCGCGACGCCAAGCTGTATGACATCGGCGCCGGCACCAACGAGATTCGGCGCATGCTGATTGGCCGCGAACTGGCCGGCGAGGCTTCTTGAGGAAAGATTCGCAGCATGAGCCTGACGCGCTTCATGGGGGTGGCTGGCGAGCGGGGCCTGCAAGCTGCAATAATAGAAAACCGTCCACTGCAATCTTCAAGGTTTGACCATGTCCGATCCGATTGTCTTTGTTTCCGCCCGCCGTACCGCCATCGGCTCTTTCCAGGGCCAGTTCGCCGCCGTCAAGGCGCCGCAGCTCGGCAGCGCCGCCATTCGCGCGGTCATGGCCGATGCCGGTATCTCGGGCGACGATGTCTCCGAAGTCATCATGGGCTGCGTGTTGCCGGCCGGCACCGGTCAGGCGCCGGCGCGTCAGGCCGCTCTAGGCGCCGATCTGCCGATGAGTGCGGGTGCGACAACCATCAACAAGGTCTGCGGTTCGGGCATGAAAGCGGCCATGCTGGCCAACGACCTGCTGCTCGCCGACAGCGCCGAGGTCGTCGTCGCCGGCGGCATGGAATCGATGACCAACGCGCCCTACCTGATCAACCGCGGCCTGCGCATGGGCCACACCCAGGCGCTGGACCACATGTTCTACGACGGCCTGCAGAACCCCTATGACGGCAACATGATGG
>CAZUTZ010000460.1:0-1778 GCA_964623655.1 uncultured Wenzhouxiangella sp. | reverse complement strand
CAACATCAAGCGCATGCTGGCCTACTCGACCATCTCGCACATGGGCTTCATGCTGATGGGCATCCTCGCCGGTACGCCCGAGGGCTATGCCGCAGCGATGTTCTACGCGATTGCCTACGCCATCATGTCGGCCGGCGCCTTTGCCGTGATCATCCTGGTTTCCACGCCCGAGCGCGAGGCCGACCAGCTCGACGACTACAAGGGACTGGCCCGGCGCAATCCCTGGCAGGCCTTCCTGATGTTGATGGTGATGTTTTCGCTGGCCGGCGTGCCGGTATTCCTGGGCTTCTTCGCCAAGTGGCAGGTGATTGCCGCCACCGTGTCGGCCGGCTTTACCGGGCTGGCGGTGCTGGCCGTACTCAGCGCCGTGGTCGGTGCCTTCTACTACCTGCGCGTGGTCAAGCTGATGTACTTCGACGAGCCCGAAGACAGCAGCGCCCTGGCCGCGCCGGTCGACTTCCAGGCCGTGCTCACCGTCAACGGCGTGGCCATGCTGGCCCTGGGCATCTTCTCCGGCGGCCTGATCAGTCTCTGCATCAGCGCGTTTACCTGAGTCGTTCAGATGACCGAGCCGGCCCACTACGATGTGGTCATCATCGGGGCCGGTGCGGCGGGGCTGTTCTGCGCCTTCACCGCCGGCCGTCGTGGCCGGCGCGTGCTAGTGCTGGACCACGCCAACAAGGTCGGCAAGAAAATCCTGATGTCCGGCGGCGGTCGCTGCAACTTCACCAATATGCACTCCGGCCCGGACAACTTCCTGTCGGCCAACCCGCATTTCTGCAAGTCGGCGCTCAGCCGCTACACTCCCTGGGATTTCATCGAACTGGTCGAAAAACACCAGGTGCCCTACCACGAGAAAACCCTGGGCCAGCTGTTCTGCGACCGCTCGTCCAAGGACATCGTTGCCCTGCTGCTGGACGAATGTCGGCAGGCCGGCGTCGAGATTCGCACCCATACCCCGGTCACCATCGAGCAACTGGGGCCACCGCACCGGCTGCATACCGAGCGCGAGCGCATCCACTGCGATTCGCTGGTGATTGCCACCGGCGGCTACTCCATCCCGAAAATGGGCGCGACCGGCTTTGGTTTCGACTTTGCCCGTCAGCTGGGCCTGGCCGTGCAGCCGACCCGCGCGGCCCTGGTGCCGTTCGTGCTGGAGGAGCGCAAGCGTCGCCAGTTCGAGGGTTTGTCGGGCGTCTCGGTGGATTCTCTCAGCCAGGCCGGGCAGGGCGTATTCCGCGAGGGCATGCTGTTCACCCACAAGGGTTTGAGCGGTCCGGCCATGCTGCAGGTGTCTTCCTACTGGCAGCCGGGCGAGCCCGTCACCATCAACCTGCTGCCCGATCTTGACCTGGGCGAGCACCTGCGCCGCCTGCGTCAGGATCGCCCTCGGCAGCAACTCCACAATACGCTGGCCGAACTGCTGCCCAGGAGCCTCGCCCAGCGCTGGTGCGATCTGTGGCTGGGCAGCCACAGCCTGGCAGAACTGTCTGATCGAGCCATTGATGCCTGCGTCGAGGCCTGCCAGCAATGGCGAGTCTGGCCCAGCGATACCGAGGGTTATCGCACCGCCGAAGTCACGCTGGGCGGGCTCGACACCAACGCCCTGTCGTCGAAAACCCTGGCCTGCAAGGACCACCCCGACCTGTACTTCATTGGCGAAGTGGTCGACGTCACCGGCCACCTCGGCGGCCACAACTTCCAGTGGGCCTGGGCCTCGGCCCATGCGGCGGGTGGCGTGGTCTGAGGCACGGTGTCCTGATTGCGCAGATAAATCG
>CAZUTZ010000459.1:0-1783 GCA_964623655.1 uncultured Wenzhouxiangella sp. | reverse complement strand
GTCACCGCACCAGCCCGGTTGGCCGGCCAGGGGGTTATCGAACCCGGTGTCGATGTCGCCGTCGTACTCGCGAACGAGAATGTGTTCGTTACCGACCGTGCTCCAGTTCGAACCGCCGTCGGTGGAAATCTCCAGCAAACCACCGTCGAAACAGCCCGCAGAAGCGCTTTCGATGTGCTGCCAGTTCTGGAAATTGAGAAACAACGATTCGGCATCGTCAGGCAGAACGACCGACGGCGTGGCCAGCCGCTGATCGGAGATCGAGGCGATGTTTTCGGCGAACATCGAAAAGCCGGCGGAATGGGTCTGGTCTGAACTGAGCTCCCAGGTAACCGCCCCGGTTGAGCCGTCGGTGCTCCAGCCGGCCGGCAGCGAGCCTTCGGCGAAATCTTCGCTGAAGAGGTTTTCGGCCTGCGTGCCGAGCGGGCAATCGCCGGGCAGGGATTCAGTGCTGAACGACACCGTATCCGACCAGTCGCCGTCCCCGCATTCGTTGCTGGCGCGTACGCGCAGGTAATAGGTCGAGTTGGTGTCAAGGGCTGAGCTGACGGTATAGGTGGTATCAAAAGAGGTGGCGGTATATACCACGTCGTTGAACGCCGGATCGATCGCAATTTCGATCTGGTACTGGAAGGCCTGATCGGCATCCGTCCACTCCAGGGCCGGTTCGATCGGAACGCCGACCGCGCCATCGGCGGGGCTGGTGATCGTGGCCAGTGCCGGGTCGTCGTCACTGAGGGTAACGCTCAGGTCGACCGAAACATCGCCGTCGACGCTGACACCTTCCACAGCGAAGACGAAGGTGCCGGTACCGGCGGCCATCAAATCGCTCACGGTCAGCATGCTGTCGCCGGGCGGCGTTACCGGGTTGACCGAGAAATCGGCACTGACCCCGGCTGGCAGATTGGCCGCGCTCAAGGTGACCGGGTCGTCGGCCTCTCCGGTCTGGGTCACCGAGATCTGAATGGCCAGGTCGTCGAATCCGCATTGACTGATTTGCGCGGTCCCGGGTTCGATACCGAAGGGATCTCCGCCGTTGCCGTCGATGAACTCCGGGTTGGTGCCAAGCGGATCGAGGTGATCGCGCATACGCGTGGTCGGCGTGCCCATGCCCTCCCAGGCATGCCAAAGGCCGCCGTAAAAGTCTGACAGGTTGGCGCCGGTCGCGCCGCAAGAAGCCGGCCCGCCACTGAGCACGCCGATGAAACGCCGGTCAGCGGTATACAGCGGCGAACCGGAGGAACCCGGCTCGGTCACTGCCGGCGGAATGGGCCCACCTGCCGGCATGTTGGGCAGTTCCGGCGGATCGGGGTGCCAGAACGGGTGCCAGTGAATGTTCTGGGCTCCGGATATATTGCCGGTCTGGATGTTGTCGGCCACCCAGGTAATGCGCTTTTCATGTACGCCCGGATGGTGGATGGTGGCGCACAGGCCGTCGGTGCTGTTGCCGGGACCCTGGGCGCATGCCGTCGGGGGCGGGCGGCGGTCCCAGCCCGACCAGAACAGCTCGAACTCCGGATCGGCTGGATCGTCCAGTTCGATCAGGGTCACATCAGAGCATTCATCCGGTGCCGTGCACTGGCCGCCAAACGGGTTGCTGGTGGCCGCCAGGAAGGTGCCGCCGCTGTTGGTGATGTTGGGATTGGGTGGATTGGTTCCCGTTCCTTCGGGGTCGCCGGGACGGCGGCAGGTTGGCCACTCGTAGTTCCAGTACACCACAATGCTCGGCGCCTGGCCGGCAGTAATGCAGTGCGACGCGGTGATGAACAGCATGGACTGATCG
>CAZUTZ010000458.1:0-1789 GCA_964623655.1 uncultured Wenzhouxiangella sp. | reverse complement strand
CAAATGACGGGCCGCCTGCGCGATGCCGCCGGCGCTTTTGTCCGGGCGCTGGAGTTTGATGAAGAAAACGCAGCCCTCCATTCCAGCCTGTCTTCCGCGCTCCATCGCTTGCACGATTACAACGGCGCGCGCACCCACGCCGCGCGAGCGCTTGAGATTCAGCCGGACTACGCCGAAGCCCTGAACAACCTCGGCAACGCCTGGAAAGGTCTGAAGCAGATGGACAAGGCTCGCCAGGCTTACGCCAGGGCACTGAAGCTCAAGCCCGACTACTTTGCCGCGCACACCAACCTGGGCAACCTGCATCGCGATAACGAGGACCACGCCCAGGCCGAGGCGCTGTACAAATCGGCACTGGAACTGCGCCCGGAGCACTCCGATACCTGGCACAACCTCGGCACCATCTACAAAGACACCGGCCGCCCGGAACTCGCCGTCGAGGCCTATCGCAAGGCCGCCGAACTCGCGCCCGACCGGCTCGAACACGCGGATGCGCTCAGCGAATTCATCCGCTTCGACAACCCGGCCGACCCGCTGATCCAGCGCCTGCAACAATCCCTCGAAAGTGATCAGATCAGCGACCGCGACAAGCAATTCGCCGGGTTCGTGCTGGGCAAGGCCATGCTCGATCTTGGCCGGCACGAACAGGCCTGGCGCTATTACGAGATAGCCAACGAGGCCGCGTATCCGCATGTTGATCAATCGCCTTCTTTCGCCGGTCTTCTCAGCGCATACCGAAAGTTGTTTACCGAAGAGTTCCGTGACCGTACCAGAGGGTTCGGCCTGGAGGCGGCACCCATGGTGCTGGTCGTGGGCTTTTCCCGCAGCGGCAAAAGCCTGATCGAGAGCCTGCTTGCGGGCCATCCATCGCTGTTTGCCCAGGGGGAGCGCCGTCACCTGATGGATTTCGCGCAGCGCAAGTTGGCTCAGTCCAGCCAACAACCGGCGCTTGACTATCTTGCCGCGCTCACCGCGGAACAAAGCCGTGCTGATGCCGAAGAATATCTGCCATTAATCGGCGGCAAGGACGGGCAGCGGCCGGTCAACACGCTGCCGGGCAATATCTACTTTCTGGGCTTGCTGGCCCTCCTGCTGCCCAAAGTGCCGATCCTGTTCTGCCGCCGCAACCTGCTGGATCTGGGGCTCGCCAGCTACTTCAAGCGCTACGCGGCCGGTAATCGTCATACCTACAAACTTGAGGAGCTGGGCCGGCATATTCGAGTCTACGAAGCCTTTATCGACCTCTGGCTGGAAGTCCTGCCCAATCCCATGCTGGAAGTGCAGTACGAAGACGTTGTGGCCGAGCCAGAGACGGCCGCACGACAGATTTATGACTTTCTCGGCCTGGACTTCCAGCCGGAATATCTCGAAATCCTGCAGACGCATACCACGCTCGCCGAAAACATCGGGCTTGCCCATTCCCTCGAAGCCCCGTCGCCCATCCGCAAGGACTTCGTCGATTCGGCCCGGCCCTTTCTGGATCATCTGGCGCCCTTGCGTGAGGGCTATGAGGCCGCTGGCCGGGAACTGGCCGAATAGTGGCTGCATAAAAAAGCTAAAGTTCTACTCCCGCCTGCCGCTTAAGCGCTTAAGAATCGAAAGCGCACGCCGCCCGTAGTCTCGTTTGATCCGATCGGCTTGCGAACCGAGCGACGACAGTTGCCCTGTGCATTTGAATGCAGGGGTTGTCGTCTTCGCCAGTGAATGCGAAAGAGGGTTTCATGTCCCAGGTCATCAACACCAACGTGCTGTCGCTGACGGCCCAGCGCAACCTGCAAACATACCAGAG
>CAZUTZ010000457.1:0-1792 GCA_964623655.1 uncultured Wenzhouxiangella sp. | reverse complement strand
CTGGAAAGCCTACACCGTCCCTGGCCTTCACGCTATCGGGAAGAATCTTCACAGTTCCCTCACTGAACGTTCACGAATTGCCGCTTGATCAATGTTTGAATCCCATTCAAAATAGACGCCCTCGGTCACTGGGAAAGTTCATGGGAACGCGCGAACGCAAGCAACGGGAATTCGAAGCCCGCGAAACACTATTCATGGAAACGACCCGCCGCCTGATCCGTGAAGAAGGCCTGCTGACTCTGCAGATGGCCCGCCTGGCGCGCGAGTGCGACTACGCCACCGGCACGCTGTACCAGCATTTCAGCTCGAAAGAGGATTTGCTGGTGGCCCTGGCGACGCGTCGCATCGGGGAACACAGCGATGAGTTCTGTCGGGCGGCGGCCTGGAAGGCCAGCACCCGCGAGCGGATGTTTGCGCTGGTGGTGGTTGACCATGACTTCGGCCAGCGGCACCCGGGCTACATGCGGCTGCTGCAGTACGTCTTTACCGAAGTGGTCTGGGCCAGCGCATCCGACCAGCGGCGCGTGGCGCTGCAGAAGGCCCTGGAACAGCCGGCCGGTGCCGTGCGTGGAATTGTCGAGCAGGCCCTGGCCGATGGCGATCTCAAGGCGCACGGTTTCAATGCCCAGGCCTTGATGCTGGGTCCCTGGGGCCTGTGTGCCGGCATTCAGTCGATGCAGCAAACCCGCGGCATGCTCGACCACCTCGGTATCGAGGCCGCTGACGATCTGCTTCATTTTCACAGCCAGGCCCTGCTCAATGGCCTGGGTTGGCTACCCCTGATCGATCTGGAAGACCGGGCCACCCTGACGGCCTGGGTCGATCGCGTTCGCCGGGAGGCACTGGTATGACTCGCTTTGAATCCGGCATGGCCGTGCTGTGCCTGCTGACCCTGGCCTGGCTGCCGGCCCCCCTGGCACTGGCCCTGAACCTGGCCGATGCGGTTGAGCGCGCAGAGCAGTTTGACCCGCGCCTGGAGGCCATCGAGGCGGATTTCCTGGCCGCCAGCGAGGACGCCGAGTTGCTTCTGTCCAGCCGGCGGACGCAGGTCAACGCCTTTGCCAACCTCGATTACCAGCGCGACTCGGTTCGCAGCGACCTGTTTGGCGACCAGCGTCAGACCTATCTGACCAACGTCGTCGGCGTGGAAGTGCGCCAGCCGCTGTTCCGGCTGGACTGGTTCGAGCGTGGCCGCCAGGCCGAGGCGCTTGACTTGCTGGCCGAAGCCGAAGCCACCAGTCGTCGCCAGGCCTACTGGTTTGACCTGGCCGAGCGCTATTTCAACGCGTTGGCGCGGGCCGAGGACCTGGCCCTGGCCGAGGCCGAGGCCGAGTCGGTGCGTGAGTCCCTGCTGGATACCCAGGCCCGTTTCGAGGCCGAAGCCGTGGCCGCGACGGACCTGCGCGAGGCCGAGGCCCGTGATGACCTGGCCCGGGCCCGTCTGCTGGCAGCCGAGCAGGGCCTGGAAGACGCGGTTGACCGGCTTGAAGAAGCGGTCGGCCCGGTCCAGCGTCTGCCGATGCTGGGCATGAGCGAATCCGACCTGGACAGCTATCCGCCGTTGGACGAATGGCTGACCCTCGCGCGAGCGCAATCGCCGGAGTTGATCGTGGCCCGGTCGGCGCTGGCGATTGCCGCGGCCGAGCGCCGGGGCGCCCGCAGCGAGCGCGCGCCTCAGCTCGACCTGGTGGGCAGTGCCACCCGGTTTGACCAGAGCGATTCGCTGCTGGGCCAGCGCGGCAATGATGCCGTCATTGGCTTGCAGTTCAGCATGCCGTTGACGGCTGGCGGT
>CAZUTZ010000456.1:0-1794 GCA_964623655.1 uncultured Wenzhouxiangella sp. | reverse complement strand
GCGGCAATGCCGCGACCCGACTCGCTCTTGAAGTCCTCGGCCGGGCTTGGCACAAGATCTCTGGCCCGGGCGGCACCGACGATGGCGTGGGCCAGTGGGTGCTCGGAATCCTGCTCGGCCGCGGCCGCCAGCGCGACCAGGTGATTTTCGTCGAGATCGCTCAGGGTCACGATGTCGGTGACTTCCGGCCGGCCCTCGGTCAGCGTGCCGGTCTTGTCCAACGCCACCACGCGCACGGACTTCAGCTGCTGCAGCGCGTTGCCGCCGCGAAACAGCACCCCGGACTCAGCGCCGCGACCGGTTCCGACCATGATGGAAGTCGGCGTGGCCAGGCCCATGGCGCAGGGACAAGCGATGATGAGCACGGCCACGGCGTTGACCAGCGCGAAGCTCAGGGCCGGGCTCGGGCCGAAGACCAGCCAGACCACGGCGGTGGCAGCGGCAACACTCATCACCGCCGGCACGAACCACGCGGTCACCCGATCAACCAGGGCCTGGATCGGCAGCTTGGCGCCCTGGGCCTTCTGCACCATGCGCACGATTTGCGCCAAAACCGCGTCGGCGCCCAGGTCGGTTGCACGGATCACCAGCAGCCCGTTCTGGTTGACCGTGCCGCCGACGACCTTGTCGCCGGCGCTGCGGCGCACCGGTTCCGGCTCGCCGGTCAGCATGGACTCGTCGACCCGGGATTCGCCCTCGATGACCTCGCCGTCGACCGGCACGGTTTCACCCGGGCGCACTCGAACGCGATCATCGCGGCGCACTTCTTCCAGCGCCAGCTCGATGGTCCGGCCGTCGCGTTCGACCCGCGCGCTCCGGGCCTGCAGGCCCAGAAGGCGCTCGATGGCCGCGCCCGTTCGGCTCTTGGCGCGGGCCTCCAGCACGCGCCCGAGCAGGATGAGGGTGACGATGACGGCCGCCGGTTCGTAATAGACCTGGGCGGTGCCTTCGGGCATGACGCCGGGCGCGAAAGTCGCGACCACCGAGTAGGCCCAGGCCGCGCCCGTGCCCAGGGCGACCAGCGAATTCATGTCCGGATGACCGCGCAGCAGGTTGGGCAGGCCGATGCGGAAAAACATCAGCCCGGGCCCGAACAGCACGATGCTGGTCAGAACGAACAGCACAAGATGCAGCTGGAAAGTGCCCAGCGTGGCATGAATCCAGTGGTGCAGGGGCGGGATGAAGTGCCCGCCCATTTCCAGAATGAAAACCGGAATGGTCAGGGTCAGCGCCAGCATGAAGCGGCGCTTCAGGCTGTGCATCTCGGCCGTGCGGCGATCGTCTCGGGCCGAGTCGCGGTCGCTGTCGGGCAAATCTGCGGTGTATCCAGCCTGCTCGACGGCGCCGCGTAGATCGGCGCTCGATACCGCACCTTCAACAAACTCCACCTGTCCTTCCGATGCGGCCAGGTTGACGCTGGCCGACAGCACGCCGGGTAGCGAAAGCAGCGCGTTCTCGACCCGCCCGACGCACGAGGCGCAGTGCATGCCGTAAATCGTCAGGTTGACCTCATCGAGATGCACCGGAAAACCGGCGCGTTTCAGATGGGCCATCAAATCCGACAGTTCCTGGCCCGACGGCCACTCCAGATCACCGCGCTTGCCGGCCAGGTCGACGCTGATTTCCCGGGCTTCAGTCTCGGCCAGTGCTTTTTCCAGGCGCCGGACACAGCCGGCGCAATGCAAGTTGTCGACGCTGAGATTGAGGTGCATGGGCCGATTCAGGTTTGGGAGTGGGTGTTCGGGATGCTGCGAATGTTCGTCACTTTAGCAAGTAACGAAAAAAAGAACGGCC
>CAZUTZ010000455.1:0-1795 GCA_964623655.1 uncultured Wenzhouxiangella sp. | reverse complement strand
CTCGTAACAAGGCCTCTAATCCCTGAGTGTTCATGGTCAATGGCCTCCTTAAGGCTTATTGAACTCTTTCTACTCTTCCGTGGAAACGGGCGGTTTTCCGTCAGGTGTTAGTCAGCAGATCGAGGGATCAGGCCTGGCTGCTGGCGGGTTTTCGCGGTTTTCTCGCAGGACTGGATGAAGCCCGGTGTGCAAGCGCCGGTCGATTGCAATCCACCGAGGAGCCTGCCATGTCCACTTTGATCAAGACCTTCCTGACCTTGACCGCCTTGCTGCTTGCGCTTGGTGCTAGTGCCGATCGCAATCTCGACTTGCGCGGTCTGCAGCAGATCGCCGACCGCGAGCGACTGCAAACCGTCGAGGGCCAGCCGCTCGATCTGAGGCCAACCCGTGAGCTTGCCGGAACGATACTGGTTGCTACCTGCCCGCGGTGCCGTCACAGCGAGGAGCAGGAACGCGGCTTCGGCCTGCTGCTCGACCATTACCGCAACAACGGCTACCGGGTCATCGAGGCGCCTTTCCCGGCGAACAGTTTCCCGGGCGATATGCTTTTTCCCGGAGACATGCTGTTTCCTGGCGACATGCTCTCTCCCCGTCAAAGAGGCGCGCCGGGCGGCAGTCGCCTGGTGCTGGACAACAGCAGTGCCATGAGCCTTCAGCGCAGCGTAGGCATTCGCCCGGAGCGTCTGACCATGGTGTTCGACGCTCGTGGGCAACAGGTCATGTCCGGCAATGTTCAGGACCTGGTCCACTACGCCGAGCGCAGCGCGCGGCCAACCCGCTGAGCGCAGGAGGAATCGACGTGGACAAGAAACCTCTCATGATTGTCTTCCTTTGCGTGGCGCTCTCAGCCTGCGGAGAGGATGAAACGCCGCAGGATCAGCAGGCCACCGATGCCCGCTCGGGCGACCAGCAGCAGGCTCGTGCCGCTGCCGAAACCGAACCGGGGGGAGAAGCCCCGATGTCGGAGTTCCTGGCCGACAGCCTGCACCCCATCGAACCGGCCGAGCCGGGCCGATTTCGGTTGGAAGTAGCCGGTGAGGTGCACGTGGGTGAGTTGAGCAGCTGCGGTTGGTCGATGCGCACCGACGAGGGAGCCAACCAGGACCGCTTTGGGGCTGCGGCTGACTGGCAGGCCGAGGACGGACGAAGCCTGTCGCTGGAAATGTGGCGCTTCGTGTCTCATGACGAGTTTTTCTGGAACGCCAATCACGGCCACGAATCTGAGCGTGTTCGGCTGACGATCCGCGCCGGAGGAGACAACCCGGTCTCAATGATGGTTGGGCTTCGTCCCCGGCCGGGAGCCAATCCCGTCTGGCGATGGGGCGCCGGCAACATGCCTGCGGTGCGGGTGTCAGCCGAGGGCCCGCAGGCCACAGTCGTCGGCGAACTGGAGGGTCGGAGCACCGATGGCGTCAGTCCACCGATCGGGCCTTTCGAGTTGGCGATCCACTGCTGAGGCAAACTGCGGGTGGGTACTTTCGGTGCTAGGAGGGGCTGGGCTCATGTGTTGACGTTGGGCTTTCACCAATGACCGGTTGATTGTCCGGCCTGTTACATTGGAGCTTGCTCAGATTCTGCCGAGGCTTGCAGCAGTGTCCGACGACTCCAAACGCATCCTGATCCTGGGCAACGGCGCCATGGGCACCATGTTCAGCGAACTGCTGGGGCCGCGATTCGCGCCCGATATTTGGTCGCTCGAGCTGGAAGACGACCAGCCCGGCGCGCTGGAGGCCATGGCGGCTGACCGTGACCTGATCCTGTTCGCTCTGCCCGCCCAGCCGCATGCGCAACTGGC
>CAZUTZ010000454.1:0-1801 GCA_964623655.1 uncultured Wenzhouxiangella sp. | reverse complement strand
CCATGCCAGCCGATACCCATGTTCAGCGCGTCCTTGATCTCGCTCGCCAAAAAGGACTGCTGCGCGCCAGTGACCTGGATGCCATTGATGCCCCCCGGGTGGTCCTGACGCGCTTGACCGCAGCGGGCTTGCTGGACAGGGTCGCGCGTGGCCTCTATCGACTGCCTGACGATCCTGGGTCGGAAAACGAAGGGCTTGCGGCGATCGCTACCAAGGTTCCGCAGGCCGTGTTTTGCCTGCTGACGGCGTTGCAGTTCCATGAGCTGACGACCCAGCTGCCACGCCAAATCTGGATCGCAATGCCGCGAGGCAGCCATGTTCCGCGCATCGCTTACCCGCCCATCAGGATGGTTCAGATGACGGGTGAGGTCTATATGGCGGGCATCGAAGAACACCTCCGCGATGGCGTGAATCTAAGAATCTATTCAGCCGCCAAGACCGTCGTGGACTGTTTCAAGCACCGTAACAAGATCGGTCTGGACGTGGCGCTCGAGGCGCTCAAGGACGCGCGCGCCAAACGCAAGGCAACGACGGATGACCTGTGGCGCTACGCAAAAATCTGCCGTGTCACCAACGTGATGCGCCCCTACCTGGAGGCGCTTGAATGAACAATTTGGCGGCCTCCGTGCGCGCCCGTCTGCTTGAAGTCGCCAAGGCGCAGGGCGCGGATTTCAACCAGGTTCTGGTGCGCTTCGCACTGGAGCGCATACTCTATCGTCTGAGCCAGTCCCGGCACTCGGATCATTATCTGCTCAAGGGTGCTCTTCTGTTCACCCTCTGGTATGAGCTGCCTCACCGGGCGACTCGTGACGCTGACCTGCTCGGCTTCGGCGCAAGCGACCTGGAATCCTTGGTACAGACCTTCCGCGAAATCGCCGGTGTCCAGGTGGATGATGGGATCGTGTTCGATCCTGCCTCGGTCACCGCCGAGGAAATCCGAAAGGACGCCGGATACGCTGGGGCGCGCATCCTCATCAGTGGCGATTTGGCCAAGGCGCGCTGCAAGACCCAGATCGACATCGGCTTCGGTGATGCCGTGACTCCTGGCCCCGTCGATGCGACCTATCCGGTGCTTCTCGCCGACCTGCCAGCTCCTCGTCTGCGCATTTACCCTGTTCATACCGTCATCGCGGAGAAGCTCCATGCCATCGCGGTACTGGGGATGACAAACAGCCGAATGAAGGATTACTTCGACCTGAGTGTGTTGCTGGACCGAGAGACTCTGGACAGTGATCTGCTGGCGTTGGCGATCAAGGCCACCTTCGAGCGACGTGGCATGGCGGTGCCTGCTGAGTTGCCGGCCGGCCTGACCAACGAGTTTGCGCGTGATCGCTCGCGGCAGTCGCTGTGGCAGGCATTCTGCAGGAAGAACGAGATTGCTCCTGACCCCCTGCCCACTATCGTGTCTCGGATTGGAGTCGGCTTGGATTCAGTGTTGAAACAGGCGGCCTCCTTATGCCGGGACCTGGGTCCAAAAGATCAATCTTGAACTCGCGCCGCAAGCAGCGCCGCTGTCACTTCCGCACGAAGTCCTTCCGTCAGATTCTCGGCAGATTCCAGCCCGGTCGCCAGCAGCAGTCGCGCACCGGACGCACCGGCCTTGTGGAAGTCCAGTCCCACTTCGATCAGCAAGTCCCCAGCGTCGGGGATCTGGTCGACGATCTTGCGGGCCAGAGTGTCGCTCATACCCTGCGGATCGATCTTGCAGATCATCCGGGCGAGGTCCGGAAGCAGGCTGGTAACAGGCTTGTGTTTGGCTGCATGGGCCATCCGCCCAATCCATCCCATGTTCGCCGGCGGC
>CAZUTZ010000453.1:0-1808 GCA_964623655.1 uncultured Wenzhouxiangella sp. | reverse complement strand
GTCTCCCTCGCCAACCAGGGTGCGCAACGCGTCCAATGCCGGAATACCGGCCCGCTGCATGACGCCCAGATCGCGCAAGAAACCCGCCAGTTCCTCGGCCCGGCGATCGGCCTGCATGAGTTGCATCAGAAACGCATCCACGGCCGTGATCAGCCGGGGCAGGCGCCACAGGTTGAGCACGACGGCATCATGCTCTCGTTCCAGACGCAGGCGGGCGGAGAAATCGCGCTCTACCGCCAGACGATAGAAACCCGTTCGCACCGCTCCGTCCGGGCGCAGGATGCGATAGTAGTAAGTATTGAGCTGGCTCACGCCACGCCGCCCCCGACCGCCCGGTGAATTTCCTCAACGGTGGTTTCACCGGCCAGCACCTGGCGTCGCGCCAGAGCGTGGATGGGCTGCATACCCTGCCGCTCGGCCAAATCCCGCAGCTGCCCGCGCGAAACCTCACCGGCAATGGCATCGGCCAGACTGCGGTCGAGTATCAGCTGTTCATAGATCGGCAAGCGGCCGTGATACCCGGTGCCGCGACAATGATCGCAGCCGCTCCCGCGCCAGACCCGAAAGGTCTCGTCGGTATCAGCGCCCAGCCACTCCCGTTCGGTCGCGGTCGGCTCATGCGCCACCTTGCAGTGTTGGCAAATGCGCCGGACCAGGCGCTGGTTGATCACGCCGAGCAGATTTTCGGCGATGGTTTCAGCGTCCACACCCAGTATCTTGAGCCGGGGTACGACACCGAAAATGCTGCCGACGTGCAGGGTCGACAGCACCAGGTGGCCGGTGGACGAAGCATCAATGGCGGCCCGCGCCGTTTCGGCATCCCGGATTTCCCCGACCAGGATCACGTCAGGATCATGGCGCAGAAAGTAACGCAAGGCGTTGGAAAAGGTATAGCCGGAGCGAGCATTGACTTCGGTCTGGCAGACCGCATTGACGCGGTATTCGACCGGATCCTCCACGGTGAGCACGTTGCGCTCCACCAGGGCCTGCATGCGCAAGGCCGCATGCAGCGTCGTTGATTTACCAGAGCCGGTCGGACCGGTCAGCAAAATCAGTCCCGAGGGACGACTGAACAGCGGACCGAGCGCTTCCACGTCTTCCGGCAAAAAGCCCAGGTCGGTCAGCTTGTCCAGTGCGTTGCGCTCCGGCAAGAGGCGCAACACCATGCGCTCGCCATGCTCGGCGATCAGCGTGGAAACACGCATGGTGTAGGGCTGGTCCATTACCTCCCGGCTGAAACTCCCGTCCTGCGGCAGGCGCTGCTCGGCCACATCCATCTCGGCACACAATTTGATGAAACTCGTGACCCGGTCGAGGGCCGGCGACAACGCAAACATCGGCCGCAAAACGCCATCGACCCGAAACAGCACGTGGCGGCTCTGCGCGCCAGGCGAGATGTGAATGTCGGTTGCGCGCTCGCGCACTGCCAGGTTGAGCAGGTGCTCGACCAGTCGTTCGGGGCTGTAGACCCGGTCACGGTCGTTTTCCAGCAGGCGGATTTCACGCTGCAGCACCGCTTCCTGCGGGTTATCGACAAAATAGAAGTGCTGCCGGATGGCGCGCTTGATGCCGGCGAAGTCGCTCTGGATGAAGTGCGTCTGCCAACCGGTGCGGCGCCGAACCAGGTCGCGAACGTTTTCCGCACTGCCATCGCCCAGCGCCACGGTGAGCACGTCCTTGCGGATGCTGAGCGGAAGAAAGCCGTTTTTCAGACACAGCGACTGGTTGAAGGGTGCCAATGCGTCAGCCACCGGCACCGGTACATCGTCGATATCGACAAACTCCCCGCCGTCGGTGCGCTGCCGCGC
>CAZUTZ010000452.1:0-1817 GCA_964623655.1 uncultured Wenzhouxiangella sp. | reverse complement strand
TGTTCGCGCTGGCCCTTGCCGGGTGCGCGACCATGAGCGTCGATGAATGCCTTACTGCAGACTGGTATCAGCTGGGCCAACAAGACGCTCGGGAAGGGCGGCAGACCGGCTTTCTAGCCCAGCGCTCACGCGACTGCCGTGAAGAGGGAATTGCGGTTGATGCCGAGAGCTGGCACGAGGGATATCAGGAAGGTCTGCGTTGGTTCTGCACCGAGGAGCAGGGCTTTCGCCACGGCCAGTCGGGAAAGATCTACCGCAACATCTGTCCCGGGGAGTACGAGCAGCTTTTTCTGAGTGGGTATGATCTCGGATACGGGCTTTATGCCGTGAATCAAAGGATCGACCGTCGTAACCAGCGTCTGGAAGGTCTGGAACGTGCCATACAGCAAACCCGCGAGGCCCAGCGCATTGATCGAGAGCAATTGCAGCGACTGGAAGAGGACAGGCAGGACCTGATCCGCATGCTTCATGAAGATGAGGTGGAGCTGGCCGGTCTCAGAGGCGTCGCTGTCGGTCGTGGTCTGGCGCCCGTCTCCAGGTAAACCTCGGCAGGCCGTGGGGCGCCGAACCGCGGAACTTCTGGATCAGACCACCCCTAATCTCCTTCAGGGGCCCGGCGCATCCAGACATCGCGCTGCGGAAACGGGATTTCGATGCCCGTCTCGTTGAGCGCCTTGTAGATTTTCATGTACAGCTCGTGGATGACGCGGCCGCGCTCGACCGGGTGGTTGACCCAGCACAGCAGCTCGAAATCCAGGCTGGAATCGCCGAAACCGCGCATACGCACGCGTGGTCCGGGATCCTGACATACGGTGTCATGGTGGGTGGCGATGTTCTCGAGCAGCTCGCAGACCTGGTCGACATCCGAACCATAAGCGACGCCGACCTTGACCCGGATACGAGACTTGACCCAGCGCCCGCCGGATTCGTTGTAAATCTTCGAGTTCGCCATCTCGGCATTGGGCACGGTGATCTCGACGTCGTCGCGCGTCAGCAGCCGGGTCGAGCGAATCCCGACTTTGGTCACCTCGCCGCGCTCGCCGCCGTCCAGCACGATGTAGTCGCCGAGCCTGTAGGGCGAGTCAGCGATGATGAAAAACCCGGCAAACAGGTTGGCCAGCGTATCGCGCGCGGCAAAGCCCACCGCAATTCCGACCACGCCCGCCGAAGCCAGCCAGGCCGTCGGGTCGATGTCCCAGACCATCAACAGCGCATAGGCCGCTGCGGCAATGATGACAATGGTCAGCGCCAGGTCGAACAGTGGGATGGTGCGCTCTTCGATGATGGCGAAGCGGTCGCGCACGCGCCCGAGGATCTCCAGACCCAGATGGCTGGCGCGCAGGGCCGACTTGATCAGCCGCAGAATCAGAAGGCTCAGCAGGATGTTGATCAGCACGCGCTCAACGCCTTCGCTGAACCCGACCACCTGGATGGCCAGCACCGCCGAAATGTAGGCGAGGATCAGGGCGGCCACGTTGGCGATGATTCGCAGTAGCCGCGTATCCAGACCGCTGTCGACGCCGGAGGTCAGTTTGCCGCCAAAGCGCAAGACGAGCAGGCGCCCGACAATGGCGATCGCCAGTCCAATAATCAGAACGATCAGGGCCAGCACCGGCGGGTAGGTCGCAAAAAAATCCCAGGGTCCCACCAGTTGCTCCGGCAGCCAGTTGGGCGCAGCGGCCTGAGGATTAGGATGGGCCGTCGTGCTCATTCAGCCAGCTGCTTCCTCATGGTCTTCTGCAAAGTCACCCCGCCCCTGATCGCCACTCTGCGGGCCCAGGTGATCTTCGCCGCGCGAGCGGGCCAGCGCGATCTGG
>CAZUTZ010000451.1:0-1818 GCA_964623655.1 uncultured Wenzhouxiangella sp. | reverse complement strand
ATTGCCGAGGACGCGGTGTTCAACGTGCCCAAGCATCTCACCCAGGGCTCGCTGGCGCTGGGTGCGACACCCTGGCAGACGGTCATCGGCGTGGTGCTGCTCACCGCCAGCCCCGGAATCTTTTCTGCCGTGATGATCGGCTTCGGCCGTGCCGTAGGCGAGACCATGATCGTGTTGATGGCCACCGGCAACAGCCCGGTGGTCAATTTCAACATCTTTGAAGGCATGCGCACGCTGTCGGCCAATATTGCCGTGGAAATGCCGGAAGCTGCCGTTGGCAGTACCCACTACCGACTGCTTTTCCTGGCCGCTCTGGTGTTGTTTGGTTTCACGTTCATCCTCAATACCATCGCCGAAGTCGTCCGCCAGCGGTTGCGGGCGAAGTATTCATCGCTGTAAGGAATAGTGGACATGGGCAAGTGGTTCAAAAGCGGTGATCCGTGGATCTGGCTGATCGGCGGCGCAGTCAGTATCAGCGTGATCATGGTCCTGGGGCTGTTGTTGCTAATCGGTGTGCATGGCCTGGGCCATTTCTGGCAGCCGCCGATTGTCGAGGCAACGCATACCGTTGACGGTCAGGAGCGCGTCATCCTTGGCACCGTTCGTTCGGTCGAGACAGTGACCGCCCAGGCCGTGCGTGAGGCCGGTACAGAGGTGCCGGAAGGCCAGGAACTGGTCACGCGCTATCTGTTTCATCTGGGCAACAGGGACGTAACCGGGCGAGACTTTGAGTGGTTTGTCGGCGACCTGTTGTCGGAGTTTCGCTACCCCGAAAACGCCATCATGCTGGAACGCCAGGAATGGGGCAATTTTTTCGGGTACCTGGTGGCGGTGAAAGAAGACGGTGAAGTCATTGCCGAGGGCGAAACTGCGTTTGAAGTGTTGCAGGAGCGGGTCGATCGAAGTGCTTCCCTTGTCGCTGAAACCCGGCAGATGGAGCGTTTTGAAATAGGGCGAATCAATTACCTGATTGAACAGGAGCGCCTGAGCCAACGACGAGCAGAGCTTAACGACCGACTCAGCGACGAAGAGCGAGCTGATATTGTTGCGCAGAGTGTTGCTGAAGTCGCGCGCCTGAATGAAGAGTATCAGGTGCTCCTTGCAGAGCTGCAGGAGCTCAGAGGGCGGGCGCGGCGTGACGCTCTGGTCGCGGTCACGGCGGACGGTGAGGAACGCACCATCAACCTGTCGCAGGTGGTTCGCGCTACTCGGGCCAATAGCATGTCGATTGGCGACAAGATGGTCGAGTACGGGGCCCGACTCTGGGGATTCCTGAGCGGTTACCCGCGCGAGGCGAACACGGAAGGCGGCATATTTCCGGCGATTTTCGGCACGGTCATGATGGTGATCATCATGTCCATTGTGGTGACGCCCTTCGGCGTGCTTGCAGCAATCTATTTGCGCGAGTACGCCAAACAGGGGCCGGTTACCCGCATGGTCCGGATTTCGGTCAACAACCTGGCCGGTGTGCCGTCGATTGTCTTCGGCGTGTTTGGTCTGGGCTTTTTTGTCTACTTCCTGGGCGGCAATATCGACCGTTTGCTCTACCCGGAAGCCCTGCCGGCACCCACTTTCGGCTCGCCCGGTCTGATCTGGGCGTCGCTGACGCTGGCGTTGCTGACCCTCCCGGTGGTCATCGTCTCAACTGAAGAGGGCCTGGCCCGGATCCCGAAGGCGATGCGGGAAGGCTCCCTGGCACTGGGCGCAACCAAGTCTGAGACTTTGTGGAAAGTGATTGTCCCGGTGTCGACGCCGGCCATGATGACAGGGCTGATTCTGGCAGTTGCGCGCGCCGCCGGTGAAGTGGCGCCGCTGATG
>CAZUTZ010000450.1:0-1829 GCA_964623655.1 uncultured Wenzhouxiangella sp. | reverse complement strand
AGCGACGGATTCTGTCGAACTTTTGCATACCGCGACTACTGGTCGCACTGCCTGTTGATGGCCTTGCTGTCGCGGGAGCTGGCGCAGGCCACACGGTTGGGCCCACCCCAAGACCTGTTCGCCTGCGGTCTGCTGGCAAGAATCGGCATCCTGGCCTTTGCCACCATCTACCCGGATGACTACGGCAGGCTGATCGATGAAAAGCCGGATGACCTGAGTGAGGCCGAGCACCGTCGGTTCGGTGTCGATCACAACGAATTGTCCGAACTTCTCATGCTGGACTATGGCGTACCCAGGGCGCTGGCGGAACCGGCCCGTTACCACGAAGCACCGGAAGCCTCGGAATTCGCGCCCGACTCACGCCCTGCCAAGCTGACCACCTTGCTGCACTGGTCCCACCGTATGGCCGCCATCACCCTCGAGTGCGGTCAAGATCGAACGCGGCAAGCGATCGTCAACAAGGCGCTGCTGGCCAAGCTGGGATTGTGCGAAGAGGCTATCGCCGGCATTGATGCTCGGGCCAGCAAGGACGGGCTGGAATGGTCGAAATTGCTCGATCTGCCGCAGTCAGAGGCACCAGCTTATGAAGACATTGCCAGCGGCGAGTCTGATCTGGACGCGGGAATCACGCCCTCGATCAAGCTAACTGCGCTGGTACTGGAAGACGAGGTAGAAAAGACCGGGCTCTCGGATCAGTTCAGACAACTCGGTGTGTCGGCCACGCAATGCGAGGACGCCAATGCAGCACTGCGCGAGGCCGTCGTACTGAAGCCGCAGATCTTCGTCCTTCCGGCCGATGGGGACAGTCTGGAGTTCTGCCGGTTGGCCCGCTCGACCGAGTGGGGTCGATCGGCCTACATTTTCACGGTTTACGCACAAATCGATGAGGACCTCATCGTGGAGGCTTTCGGAGCTGGAGCGGATGCCGTGATTCCTGCCCATCTTGGTCTGAAGGAGCTTGAAGCGAGACTGTTGGCCGTGCGGCGTGTCTTCAGCCTGGAACAGGCCTGGCGAAAAGACCGCGCGGAACTGCGCAAGATCGCCAATGAATTGGCGATCAGCCATCGTAAACAGGAGGTTTTGTCGCTCACCGACCAGTTAACCGATCTGCCGAACCGACGTGCGGCCATGCTTGCCCTGGCGCAGGCCTGGAGCCGAAGCATCCGCACCGGCAGCCCCATGGGGGTGGTCAGTGTGGACGTGGACCATTTCAAGAGCATCAATGACCGGTTCGGGCATGCCGTTGGCGATCACGTCCTGCGGCAGGTTGCGGTGGTGTTGAGGGGGGCCGCCCGCCAGGAAGAAACCATTGCGCGCATCGGCGGTGAGGAATTCCTGTTGATCAGCCCCAGTGCCGGTATTCGTGACCTCGTCATCCCGGCGGAGCGCTTGCGCCGACAATTGGCAGCAACGCGCCTTGAATCCAACGGTGACTCGATCAGCCTCACCGTGAGCCTGGGAGTTGCTGAGCGTGAGGCATCCATGGCAAGCGCGGACGAACTGCTCAACGCCGCAGACAAGGCGCTCTATGCCGCAAAGTCTTCGGGTAGGAACCAAGTTTGTCTCTATCAGGCCGGCAAGCTTCGCTCGCTGAACCCATCTGCCTGACCGCGGTTTCCCGGCAGACCATGCAGTGGCCTCCTCGCCGAGGGCAACAGGCTCAGCGGTACAGGGCCACCTCGTTCCTTCACGTGGTCGGGGATCCTCCAATACGGGGGAAGTCTCGGGCCGCTCTGAATCCAAAAGCGGCCACCGTCAAACGCTCTGTCACTGGCTGCTCAGGGTCGGCTCGAGACACCCGATGGCCGCTGGTGGCATTTGCCGGCCCT
>CAZUTZ010000449.1:0-1836 GCA_964623655.1 uncultured Wenzhouxiangella sp. | reverse complement strand
GCCTCGCGTACTCACTCTGACCCAAGCAGAATTCGCCGCATGTTCCAAACTTCCCGTTACTGCACCCTCGGCCTGGTTTCGGCCGCTTTGCTCGCTGTTGGGCTCGTCCAGATGCCGGTCGCCCATGCCCAGCCTCAAACGATCGACCAGGTCCTGCGCGCGATGCAGGATGAGCGTCGCACGGTTTCCGAGACCAACCGGGAGCGAGAAGAGCGGTTCCTTCGCGAGCAGCAGGAGCAGGAGGCTGAACTGAGCCGCATCCAGAGCGAGGTCGCCGCCGCCGAAGACGAAGCGACTCGCCTGGAAAACCTGCGCAACCAGCTTGATCGAGAGCTCGATGATCTCCGCGACCAGTTGGCTGACCGCCAGGGTGAATTCGGGGAATTGTTCGGTGTTGCCCGCGCAGCGGCTACCACGCTGAACGAAGAGCTCCAGGATTCCCTGATTTCAACCCAGTTTACGGGTCGCGGTGATGATCTGACGGCCATGGCGCAGGCGGACCGCTTGCCGACGATTCAGCAGCTGGAAAACCTGTGGTTCACCATGCTGCAGGAGGCCGGCGAGCAGGGTCGCATCGCCCGTTTTGACGCCGAGGTGATCGGCGAGGGCAATCAGCTGGTCAGCGAAACCGTGGTTCGCGTTGGGCCCTTCACGGCCTTCAGCGACGACGGATTCATGGTGCCGAGCGACGGTACTTTACGCTACCTGGCCCGTCAGCCCGGCCGTGCTGAACTTGCCGCCGCGCGCCGCGCGTTCAATCATACCGGCGACGGCGTCGTGCGCGGCCTGATTGACCCCTCGCTGGGCAGCTTGCTCGGGCTGGTCGTCGAAGTGCCCAACCTTCAGGAGCGGATCGCGCAGGGCCAGGGCATCGGCTATGCCATCATCGTCGTGGCCATCTTCGGTATCCTGCTCGCGCTGTTCCGCTGGTTGATGCTGACCATCACCTCGCTCAAGGTTCGTTCGCAGATGAAGTCGTCGACGCCATCGAAGGGCAACCCGCTGGGCCGGATCATGCTGGTCTACGAAGAGCACCGCAAATCCGATCTCGAAACCCTGCAGCTTCGCCTGGACGATGCCGTTCTGAAGGAGTTGCCGAAGCTTGAAAAGGGCCTGAACGTGGTCAAGGTGCTGGCCGCAGTGGCGCCGCTGATGGGGCTGCTGGGTACGGTGATCGGCATGATCGTCACCTTCCAGGCCATCACCCTGTTTGGGACGGGTGATCCGCGCATGATGGCAGGCGGTATTTCGCAGGCTCTCGTGACAACGGTACTGGGTCTGATTGCAGCCATCCCGTTGCTGCTTCTGCACGCTTTCGCCGCGGCGTCCGCTCGCCGGGTCGGGCAGGTGCTCGAAGAGCAGTCGGTCAGTCTGGTCGCCGAGACGGCCGATCAGGGCTGATGGTCCTACTGCCAGCTAAAGGATTGACATCGTGCTAGAGCTGCTGAATCCGGTCAACGCGATCGACGTCATTGGGAATTACCTCAATGTCGGCGGCCCGGTCGTGGTGGCGCTGCTGATCAGCACCTTCCTGATGTGGGTGCTGATCAGCGAACGTCTTTTGTATTTTTTGCTGCCGCGCCGTCGCCTGGTCAAAAAGCAAAAAGAGCGCTGGAGTGAGCTGCAAGACAGGGGCAGCTGGGAGGCTCATGCCTTCCGCGAGCGTCTGCTCTCGGAGGTGAGAGTCGAAAACGAGCGCTATCTTGGCCCGATCAAGGCACTGATCGTCATCACGCCGCTGCTCGGCCTGCTGGGCACAGTGACCGGGATGATCGAAGTCTTCCAGGTCATTGTCGATACGGGTGCATCCAACGCGCGAGCGATGGCGTCGGGTAT
>CAZUTZ010000448.1:0-1840 GCA_964623655.1 uncultured Wenzhouxiangella sp. | reverse complement strand
TGACCAGCGAGCCGGTGCAGGCAAATGCGCCACTGCGCTGGTATGCGCCCACTGAACGGCGTGGTTCGTTCCAGGGGTCGTCATCGCTCAGGCAGGCGACATCCTGGTTGCATGCGCCGGAGCGGGCGCCGCCTTCGTCCTTGCAGCTTTGCTTGCCGTCGCCTTCAAGACGCGCCTCCGGCTGTTGGTACTCTCGGGCGGCCTTGCCGAAGCCACGATAGCCCTGGCTGACCTGGCTGATCTCGAATTGCGCGGCCTCACGACCGGCGTGGGGTACGTTCAGCTCGATGATGACGTCATCAGCGTGCAGGTTGGGAGTCCAGAATTCGCCGTGTTCGCGATTAATCGATGAGGTGTAGGGACCGATCACCTGGTAGGGGTCCATGGCGCGACTTTTGGCTGCCGAAGCCGTGTAGATATAGAGCGCCGTATCATCCGGTAAATACAGGTCGCTGAATCCGAAATTGAGCAGAACGGCCTCTTCGGCACGCACTCGCATCCGCCAGATGCTGGTGTCGTCGGTCACGTCCCAGTCGCCGTCAAGATGCAGGTTGAAATTTGCGACGCGCGGAACCGCGAATCTGGGCGGCTCGCCCATTGCTTCGTTTGCACTGTCCTCAAAGGCCAGCGATTCCATGTCCAGTGCCGGGTACTCGGCGACAAACAGACGATCAAGTTGCGCCTCGGGAGGTTCATCCAGGCTCCAACTGGCTGGAGGAACACGATCACCGGCAGAGACAGCCATGGTCAGGGCCGCCAGGACGATGCACAGCAATGTTCTGATTTTCATATCAACAACTCCTAAATTCGCTTGTCGGCCCGACCGGATGGCATGGTGGAAAGCCCGCCCAATCTTCTCTTGGAGGTTTGAGCGGGCTTCAGGCCAGATCAGCTTCGATTACTGCCCTTCCTCGAATCGGTCCTGGAAGATTTCGGGACTCGGCTCGACACCACTACCACTCAGGGCGAGATTGAACGATTCGCCATCGGCGGTGATTCGCAGCAAACCGGAAAACGCCCTGACCACATCGGGGCCGAAGGTGACCTCGACGGTGCAGGCCTGTCCAGCCGGCAATTGCTCCGGGCAGTCCTGACCCGCCAACTCGAAGACACCACCGCCGGCAATGACTTCAATCCGTTCAATGCTCAGATCGGCAGCTACTTCCTCGGCCACGTTGCGTATTTCAAAGGACTCCGTGGGCGACAGGTTGATCGGCACAGAGCCGAAATCCAGAGAAGCCACTTCAATCTCCAGCTCGGCCGGCGGCAAGTCCAGCACTTCGAGGCTTGCGGGTACCGATATCGGATCGCCCTCGAAGACGTTGGTGCTAACGCAGAGTGCGCCGTCGTAGGTCCCTGGCGCCAGGCTGGCAGCATCGGCCGTCACGATCACCGCTTCGGCATCACCTGCCGACACGCTGCCCGAGGTCGGATCGACACTCAGCCATTCAACGGTTTCGGTCTCGCCACAAGCAGCGTTGGCAATCTCCCAGTCGAGCTGTCCCGAACCTTCGTTGCCAATGCTCAGGATCAGTTCATCGGACACGCCGGTGATGATTTCGAAGTCGAGCTCGTCAGGGGTAATCGCGGCCTGGGGATCAAAACGGGTCTCGAATTGGAATGTAGCACTCCACTCGCCGTCGCCACACTGACCCTGTCCTCGGACCCGCCAGTAATAGGTGGTGCCGTCACTCAAGTCTTCTTCCAGGCTGAAACTGGAGGCGCTGATCATTTGATCGACGACCAGATTTTCAAAATCCATATCAGTCGCCAGCTGCAGACTGTAGTCGTCGACATCCGGCAGGGCATCCCACGCCAGCGTCGGCTGCAGGTCAATGCC
>CAZUTZ010000447.1:0-1841 GCA_964623655.1 uncultured Wenzhouxiangella sp. | reverse complement strand
CGACTTGAATGGCGCCGTTGACCGAGCTCAAGTGCCCGTCATAGGTTTCTCCGTCGGCGAGTTCCACCGGCCGGTGGACTCCGGTGCAGGCGACCATCAACAGCGTGATCAACAGGAGGGTTATCAGTCGAGGCATGGCTTTGCTCCCAGTTCCAAAACGATTCAAGTATGCCGTTGGCTTGGGCTCAGCGCGAGTGCCACTGGTCACGGCTCGATCTGACGCTGTGCCCGAGCGCCAATCTGGTCTAAACTTCAAGGGGAGAGGATTAAAGGGAGGCGCTGCGCCCATGCGGGCGGATCGCCGGCATCAGGAGTTTTGTGGCCGAGCAACGCACATCCATTCAGTCCCGGCTTATGGCGCTGCGCCAGGAACATCGGGACCTGGATCAGGCTATCGCCCATCTGGCCGACACCCCTTCCATGGACCAGCTCCAGTTGCGCCGGATGAAAAAACGCAAGCTGCGCCTGCGTGACCAGATCGCCTACTGGGAAAGCAAGCTGATTCCCGATCTCGACGCCTGATCAGCTGGCCTCTGGGGCGTCAAGTTCAAGTACCTCCGGGGTGACCTGAATGATGGCGTGACGGACTTCCTTGTCCAGGATCAGTCGCGCATCGCGCGCAAATTCCTGCAGACGCTGATCAAACACCAGGCGACCGTTCTCATCCCGTCCCAACACGCCCGACTCGGTCAGCGACTCGATGAACTGTTTGAACAGCGTCCGGTCGGAAAACTCCGGCGCCTCGAACTGATGCAAGAGCGAGATGCGCTGGGCTGAGAGTATGCACAGCTGCTCAAGCTGTTGCCGGCTGAGATGACCGGAACCGTTCTTGGCCAGCACGGAAACGGTGATGAAATAGCGCTCGAAAGTCTGCACCATGGTGTTGGCCAGCAAGCGCAGGTAGTAGGTCTCGTTGCTGCCGCCCGGCGCTCGTTGCAGGCGATCCTGCGACTGCCGCAGCAAGCCCAGCTCAACCATCAGGTCCGCCGAACGGTCAACGACCGCTTCGAGTTCAGCTTCTGACCACGGCAGGAACAGCTCGCGCCGCAGGAACGGGTAAACCGTGGCGGTCAAGGCTTTAAGCCGGGTGCGGCGGATCCGCTGAACGTTGAGAAAACAGCAGGCGATCCAGGCGCTCATGGCCAGCAAGTGGGCCGAATTGTTGCGGAAATAGGTCAGCAGCACGGCGGTGGTGGCATCGGTTCGAATGATGCTGCCAAGCCGGTGCACATGCCGCTCGATCAGGCCCATCCCCAGTCCGTATTCAATGATCTGTTCTGGCGGCATGCCCGTGACGGTGACCCGGTCGGAGTATCCATTAGTCCCCATCAGTGACTTCAGCAGTGCCAGTAGCCGACTTAAATCACCTTCATCAAGCGCCTGCTTGCGGCTGGCCAGCAGCGCAATCGACAGCAGATTGATCGGATTGACGTGTGAGCTGCGGTTGATATTGACCATGATGCGGTTGGCCAGATCATCCACCAGCCCCGGAAGCCAGGACGGCTTGCTGTCGAGGTCGTAGCCTTGCTCGGCCCAGCCCGGCTCATGTTGTTCGAGCAAGTCGTTGAGCATGACCGGCTCGCCAAAACTGACCGTGACCTCGCCGTAGTTCTTGCGCAGCATGTTGACCAGGTTGCGCAGGTCTGACAGAGACTCGGGTTTTTTTTGCTGCCCTGACAACTCTGAGATATACGAGCTGCCCTCGGCCAGCCGCTCATAGCCGATGTAGACCGGCTGGAACAGGATCGGGCGATTCTGGGAGCGCAGGAATGCGCGCACGGTAATAGACAGCATGCCGGCCCGCGGCGGCAGCAGACGACCCGTGCGCGAGCGCGTCCCTT
>CAZUTZ010000446.1:878-1841 GCA_964623655.1 uncultured Wenzhouxiangella sp. | reverse complement strand
CTGGGAAAACCCGGAAATCTATCAGTCGATCTCGCCGCACTATTTCGCGGGTGATTTCCACACCCCGGCGCTGATCATCCACGGCCAGCTCGATTACCGCGTGCCGGTGGGCCAGGCCTTCGAGTTGTTCCGCACGCTGCAAAGCCAGGGCATCGAGTCGCGCCTGATCTACTACCCGGACGAAAACCACTGGATCCTCAAGCCGAACAACTCGGTGTACTGGTACAACCAGGTCCAGGAGTGGATGGGTCGCTTCGCCGAACCCGGTGGCAAGGCCCCACCCCGCCGCGGCCGCCGCGGTTAAACAACAACCGCTCGACCACGAAAAACGCCGGCCACTGGCCGGCGTTTTTCGTTCAACCTTTTACTATTGTCCTTTAACCTTTCACCGCCCTTAAAAAATATACTGGAAGCGCATGCCGTACACCCAGCCGTCGCCTTCGATACCGTCACGCTCGCCTTCCATGTACATGATGTTGAACTTGGTCATCACTTCCGGCGTCAGGTACCAGTTCAGGCCGGCCGTGTAGTGCTCCAGTTTCTGACCACGACCGGGTCGGCTGTGCTCGCGCGAGTCTGCCACCGAGTACCGAAAGGCGACTTCGAAAGCACCCCAGTGGCCGTTGCGCGGGTCGAAGTTGTTGTTCGGCAACTGCTGGCCAAAGTCACCCGAGAAAGCGCGGTAGTTCTTGTGCTCGCCAGTCAGGAAGTAACCGGTCTGCACGTACCAGCCGTCGAGGGTCAATGAGTCGTCATCGACGCGCACATCACCGCGTTCCGGATCCAGGTTCAGATTGACCCGGTAATACTCGGCCTGCGTCCACCAGGAACCAAAACCGGCGGCAAACTCCAGGTTACTGCGGGTGAAGTTCTTGACGCCTTCGATGTCGTCCCGGCCGATCAGGCGGGCGTCGATGGCACGGGTGCCTTCACGCGCGCGAAGCCGAACAGACTGATACTCGT
>CAZUTZ010000446.1:0-868 GCA_964623655.1 uncultured Wenzhouxiangella sp. | reverse complement strand
CGTTGGCATCCTTGTCCAGTGCGTTGACCCGACGGTTGAAACCACCACCCAGGTGAATGAAGTCAGAGCCGTTCATGTAGGGCGCGAACGAGGCGCGGGCCGAAATCGCCCAGCCTTCTTCCACTTCGCGGTTGTAGTCGATACCGTTGCCGAACAGTCCCACGCCGACGTAATAGTTCGGCTTGAGCGTTTCATACATGATGCCCGGCTCGCGGTTGACCTTGTAGGCATCGGCAGCGGTCGAGCGTTCGATGAAGCTGATATAGCGCGAGCTGGTCGCGTACTCCATGCCGAACGGCTCCTTGAAGTGACCAACGGCAAAACGGCCGTGGTCGGCCAGGTAAGCCATGTAGACGTTGGCCAGGTCCACTTCGTTTTCCGAGAAGTCGGCTTCGATCTGCCATTCCCAGCGCTCGCGCATCAGGCCCAGTGCGCCCAGGCGAACGCGACGCAGGATCACGCCGTAGTCCGGGAAGTCATTGCTCTGGCGGGCTACCTGACGGATGTCGTCACCGAAGTTGGCATAGGCGGCGTCCAGCTGCATGCGCCCGCGCATGCGGAAGCGATTGGAGCCGTCGGCAGATTCCACCCCGAAACGCGCCACCTGGATGTTGGTGTCCTCGGCGCGAAGCGGCGCGGTGGGCTCATAGCCCAGTTCGGCACCCGGCAGCTCGACGCGATCGGTGGCGGCTTCGGCCCGGATCAACTCGGCTTCTTCGGTGGTCAGAATGCCCTTCTCCACCAGCAGCTCCATCAGCCGGTCGGTTTCGGAGGCCATTGCCGCGCTGCCCGCCAGGGCCATTGACACGGCAATTGCCAGTTTGCTCAATTTGTTCATGGTCAGCGATCTCCAGATCTAAGGAAAACA
>CAZUTZ010000445.1:0-1843 GCA_964623655.1 uncultured Wenzhouxiangella sp. | reverse complement strand
GTTCGCCGACTTCCCTGACAGCCAGCCGGAACCACTGATGCGATTTGAGGGCTTTAACGCCTGCAGAATGCTGCCCCATGATGACGGGGGCTTCAAGATGGTCACACGCGAGGTGACCTATTACCAGGATCTGGAAACCGGCGAGATCATCGAGACCTGGGACAACCCCTACACCGGGGAGACGGTCGATATCATGCAGGTCGCCAACGACCCCGTCAGCCATCAGATGCCGCTGGAAGGTCGCGACTACACAACCTGGCCCTGGGTCCAGATTGCCGATCAGCTGATGCTGACCATGAATATTCCACTGGCTTACCCCAATCCACTCGACCCGGAAGAATTTCCGGATGAATCCAGCGGACCGATGTATTTTGCCTCAGAGCATTTCACCTTCACGGCCCCGATTGATGAAATCAACGATCCCGACGTGCAGTCCACCGCCAGCACCTACGGCTGGGCCCGCACTGGCCCGTGGCTGCCGTGGATGCGGATGGGACAACGTGCCGGCGGCCTGATCTACTCAGGCCAGGGCATGAAGCTGCCGGGCGGCTATGACGATCTGCCCGAGGCCATTCGCGCGTACACCGACGAACACTTCCCGGAATACGCCACGGCGCCAGAGGAGTTCACCACACCAAACGCCACCAGCTGGACCGTGTTTCGGGACATGATTCTCGAGCAGCGAGCGGCGGAGGAATAGGCAACCAAATCATGTACATCGAGGCCGCGATGATTCATCGCGGCCCTTTTTGCTGACCACCAGCCCTCAAATTCGCTTCAGCGCCGCTCGAAAAGATACGGTTTGGTCGGCGGCACTCGGAAGGCGTACTCGCCGCTTTCAAGACGGCCGGACTCCTGGTATCGCACGCTCCCGTCCGCGCCAATCTCCACCTTTGCATCAATCCCCATCCACCGCCCAGAAGCCGCGACGAGACTGCATTCCTCGGCGCTGATTGCCCCCAGCCAACCGCCATCAGCCACCGGCTTGAAGCGAAGCGCACACTCAGTGCCATAGCCGCGCAGACCCTCAGGCTCAAGCTCGACAAATGCGCCGGGCTCGTCGGTCAGCCCCGCCCAGGGATCGCCGTCAACAAAAGCAAAAAAATCCATCCGCACCGTCCCGTCGTCGTCTTCCCAAAACGACCAGATTCGCTGGCGCGAGATCGAACCGTCCGACCCGCCGCTGCGCCACTCCAGATACAGGACCTGATCACCAATCCGAGGCGCGTTGACCGGCACAAACCAGGCATGTTGCATATCCAGCCACTCCCCGTCCACGCTGGGCGGCACCTTGAGTTCGTCCGGCGCCAGTTCAAACTGAGCACGGTTGTCATAGCGGCCGGCCAGAGCGGTAGCGACGGCCGCGGCCCGGTCCGATGAATTTTCGGAATACAGTTCGACAATCGCGCCATCTGGTGCTCTGACCGCCATCAGCCGAACCGAGCCATAAGGCGCCAAATCGACGTCCGTGGGACCGCGCCAGGCTGCACCGCCTGCCGCTTCGATCCGGGCCAGTGCCGCATCCAGGTCCGGCACCGGATAGCGAACAGACAGAATGCCGAGGTTCGGCGGCACCGCCCTGTCACTAAGGTCACGCCCATCCAGACCGGCAAACTGCATCAGTTCCAGCCGGCCAACCTCCGCGTGCCGGGCCTGCAGGATACGGGTCCGTCGCGGAATCTCCGTGGTCAGATTCTGTGGCAGACCGAAGTTATTCGGCCCCGGCTCCGGGTCAAGGAAGTCCCCTGACCAGAAATGCGTCATTCCCAGCACGTCCGTGAAAAAGGCGTCGGCTTGTTCAATATCGGCCACCATTTGCATGGCGTTGAACGGCTGGCTCAAG
>CAZUTZ010000444.1:0-1845 GCA_964623655.1 uncultured Wenzhouxiangella sp. | reverse complement strand
AACGCGCGCGATGAAGGCGTCGAGTTTCTGTTCAATCGCCAGCCGGTCGAAATACTGGGCGACGACAAGGTTGAGGGCGTGCGTGTGGTCCGAACGCGACTCGGAGAGCCGGACCTGCGCGGTCGACGTCGCCCTGAACCGGTCCCGGACAGCGAGGAAGTCCTGCCCGCCGACGCAGTCATCATCGCCTTCGGCTTCCGGCCCAACCCGCCCGACTGGCTGCTGGACGCCAAGGTTGAAACCCACGAAGACGGTCGGCTGAAAGTGGGCGGACCGGGCCGCCTGGATTTCCAGACCACCCACCCGCGCATCTTTGCCGGCGGGGATATGGTGAGAGGTTCCGATCTGGTCGTGACTGCGGTATTCGAGGGGCGTGAGGCAGCCAAAAGCCTGTTGGCTTCCATCGGCGTCGACGCGCGACGGGAAGCACGCGTCGCCTGATCGTCCAGGCTTCAACGCCAGGGGCGCCCTCGGAAGAGCGCTGACTCGTCCCCTTTCAAGTCACCGCCTGGGCGATGGCAGCGGCCACACGAACGCCAGTTTGCCGACGTTTCACGGTGCCTCGGTCATCCTAACGCAGTGAAAGATCTGCTCCGACCCGACGCCGGCGGACTGTACTGCGCCGCCGGTGATTTCTGGATAGACCCGCTCAAGCCCGTGCCGCGTGCGGTCATCACGCACGCCCATGCCGACCATGCCCGCTCCGGCGCAGGCCAGTATTTCACCGCCCGCGACGGGCTGCCCGTCCTGGCCCATCGGGTCGGCGACGGCGGCGAGTTCAACACCGTCGACTACGGTCAGGCATTCGATCTGGGCGAGACGCGCGTCACCCTGTTTCCGGCCGGCCATATTCTGGGATCAGCGGCAGTTAGAATCGAATCAGAGCAGGGCACCTGGGGCGTTTCCGGCGATTTCAAGCGCGCACCCGACCCGACCTGCACCCCATTCCAGCCCTTCGACTGCGACGTGTGGCTGACCGAGTGCACCTTCGGCCTGCCGGTGTATCGCTGGCCGGCTCCGGAGCAGGTCGTGGCCGAAATCCTCGACTGGTGGCAGGACTGCATCGACTCAGGCCGTCCGGCCGTGCTGTTTTGCTATGCCCTGGGCAAAGCCCAGCGCCTTCTGGCCGAACTGGCCGGACGGGCACCGCGCCCGATCTGGCTGCACGGCGCGATGCAGCCGCTGACCGAGTGCTACAGACGCCAGGGCATTACCCTGCCCGAAACCGGGACGGTCAGCGAAGCCCAGAAAACCCACAAGAAAGGCTACAAATTCGCCGGCGACCTGATTCTGGCCCCGCCCTCGGCCGCCGGCTCACCGTGGATGCGGCGCTTTCCCAAACACGCCTCAGGGTTCGTTTCCGGCTGGATGCGCATCCGCGGCAACCGGCGGCGGCGCGGCTATGACCGCGGCTTCGTGATGTCCGACCACGCCGACTGGCCCGACCTGATCCGAACCGTGGCCGACATGAAGGCCAGTCGAGTGATCACCATCCACGGCAACGGCGAGGCGCTGGCCGGTTTTCTCAACGAGCAGGGCATCGCCGCTGAAAGCTGGAACCTGCGCGCCAGTCTCGGCCGGGCTGAATCGACATGAGAGCCTTTGCCGGACTCTTCGACCGCCTGGACCGCACGACGGCCACCAACGCCAAGCTGGCCGCGCTGGTCGACTATTTCCGCTCGGCCGACCCGGCCGACGCAGCCTGGGCGGTGAATTTTCTGACCGGCAAGCGACTCAAGCGCCTGGTCAACACGCGCGAGCTGCGCGAGTGGACGGCGCAGGCCACGGGCCTGCCGGCCTGGCTGATCGAGGAAAGCTACGAGCAGGTCGGCGATCTGGCCGAAA
>CAZUTZ010000443.1:0-1848 GCA_964623655.1 uncultured Wenzhouxiangella sp. | reverse complement strand
TGTCCATCCACAACAGATGCGCGCCGAACTGATCGGCGGCTTCCAGCGGCTCGGAGGCCGCGGCCAGCACATCACCGCGACTGACGTCGATCTCGTCTTCCAGACTCACGACGACCGGCTGGCCGGCCTGGGCCTTTTCCCGGCTGTTCAGTCCGACGTGGATCGAACTGACACGTGAACGCCGGCCCGAGGGCAGCGCGACGATTTCATCACCGACGGCCACCGGTCCGCCCAGCAGAGGACCGGCAAAACCCCGGAAATTCTGGTTCGGCCGACAGACCCACTGCACCGGGAGGCGGAAAGCGCCCTCCTGGATCTCCCCTTTCTTCAGCGCCGCCTGTTCCAGACACTCCAGCAGCGTCGGACCTGAATACCAGGGTGTGTTGTGGGAAGCGGAAGTCACGTTGTCGCCGTCCAGCCCGGACAGGGGAATGGCGGTAACTTGGCCGATGCCGAGCTGACCGGCAAGATAGTGATATTCGGCTGCGATCCGGTCAAAGACAGCGCGATCGAAATCGACCAGGTCCATCTTGTTGACCGCCAGCACCACGTGATCAATGCCGATCAGCGAGCAGATGTAGCTGTGGCGGCGCGTCTGCGTGAGCACGCCCTTGCGCGCGTCGATCAGGACCACGGCCAGTTGCGCGGTTGAAGCGCCCGTGGCCATGTTGCGCGTGTATTGCTCGTGGCCCGGGCAGTCGGCGACTATGAATTTGGCCTGTTCGGTGTCGAAAAACCGGTAGGCCACATCAATCGTGATGCCTTGCTCGCGTTCGGCGGCTAGACCGTCGACCAGCAAGGCGAAATCCAGTTTTTTCTGCTGCGTGCCGTGGCGCAGGCTGTCGGCTTCCAGGGTGGCCAACTGATCGTCGAACAAGCGTTTGCTGTCATAGAGCAGTCGGCCGATCAGGGTGCTTTTACCGTCGTCGACGCTGCCGCAGGTGATGAAACGCAGCAGCGGCTTGCTTTCATGCCGGGCGAGATAGTCGGGTAAATCGGGCGCCAGCATCAGAAGTAGCCCTCCTGTTTTTTCTTTTCCATGGAAGCGGCCGGATCATGGTCAATGGACCGGCCCTGGCGTTCGGATGTGGTGACCACAAGCATTTCGGTGATCACCGCCTCCAGCGTGTCGGCTTCGGATTCGATCGCGCCGGTGAGCGGGTAGCACCCCAGCGTGCGAAAACGCACCTTGCGCATCTGCACCTCACCCTCGGCGACCGGCAGACGATCGTCATCGACCATGATCAGCATGCCATCGCGCTCGACCACGGGCCGTTCGGCGGCCAGATACAGCGACGGAACAGGAATCTTTTCGCGATAGATGTAGAGCCAGATGTCGAGCTCCGTCCAGTTCGACAGCGGGAAGACGCGCACGCTTTCTCCGCGATGAATACGAGCGTTGTACAGATTCCATAACTCCGGGCGCTGATTCTTGGGGTCCCAGCGATGCTGGGCGGTCCGGAAGGAAAAAACGCGCTCCTTGGCCCGCGATTTTTCTTCATCGCGCCGTGCGCCGCCGATTGCAGCATCCACTTCATGATGACTCAGCGCCTGCTTGAGCGCCTGGGTCTTCATCAGATCGGTGTGCACGGTTGCGCCGTGGTCGATCGGGTTGATCCCTTGCGCCCGGCCTTCTTCATTGGTCCAGGTGATCAGGCGGCACCCGGTCTCCTCGGCGCGCCGATTGCGAAATTCGATCATTTCGCGAAACTTCCACCCGGTGTCCACATGCATCAGCGGGATCGGCGGCGGCGCCGGGTAAAAGGCCTTGACGAGCAAATGCAGCAGGACCGAGGAATCCTTGCCTACCGAATACAACATGATGGGCCGACTGAAGCCGGCGGCGAC
>CAZUTZ010000442.1:0-1853 GCA_964623655.1 uncultured Wenzhouxiangella sp. | reverse complement strand
ACCTGCTCCACTGCGGCCCGATGACCACCGAGTCGATCATGTCGGCCACGGGCTTCAGTTACCCTCCTGTAGCCAGTGCGCTGCGCAAGCTGGAGGCGCATATCCGGCGACACTCCGATCGGCGGGTCGAGCTGAAGCACTTCCCGCGCCAGGAGTGGAACCGCTTCGTCAGTGTTTTCGAGCGTGGTCAGTTCTGCCGGAAGTTCACAGTGGCATCGGAACTCGCACGCTCGCCTGAAAAACTGCTGATGCGATATCAGAAGTTTTCCTCTGATGAGACAGCCGTCAGCGGCGTGCACGCAGCAAAGCACTACGACAGCAATTTCGATTTGATAGGCAGTTCGCGCCTCGATATTTGCATCAGCGGCAGCCAGCTTGAGAACAGTTCGAATCTGGCCAGGCAAATTGACCCCGCCCTGGAGCCAGCACCATTCAATTGCGCCAACCCGACCCTGGTGATCTGGCCGGTTCACCGCGCTGAACCTATGTTTCAGTCCACCCTGACATCCCACACTCGCTGGGCTGACCCGGTCAGTTGCCTGCTGGCTCTACACGATGCCCGCCTGGAAGCCCAAACCGAGGAGCTGATCAAAGCCTTCGAGCAAGGCAGAGCCCGCCACACAGCGAGCGCGTAAATCCATGCTGGACTCACCTCACGGAACGCTCAGACAATTGGCGGCCGCATTGCCGGAAGACGTCCGCGACGATGTCATCATCGTCGGCAGCCTCGCGGCTGCGGCTCGCTTTGTCACTCCCGACGACCACGAGCCGGTCAGAACCAAGGACATCGATTGCCTGCTTTCGCCCCATCTGCGCGCGCAGGCCTCGGGACGCAAGACCGCCGAAGCGCTGCTGAAGAACGGCTGGCGCATTCGGCAAGGCACAGACTGGTCGCAACCGGGAACCGAAAGCGACCCCACTGACAAACTGCCCGTGGTTCGCCTTGTGCCGCCGGGAGAAGAGCAGTGGTTTCTGGAACTGCTTTCGTCGCCTGAAGCCAGCCAGCAGACGGGGCGGCAATTTCAGCGACTGGAGACTGAGTTCGGGCACTTCGCCTTGTGCAGCTTTCGCTTTCTGGCTTTGGCAGAACTCGATCCGCTTATGACTGACTCCGGTCTGAAGATCGCCCGGCCGGAAATGATGGCTCTGGCCAATCTGCTCCATCATCCGCGACTGGCGACCGACACCATGTCCGGCTTGATTGAAGGTCGTCAAATCCGGCGCTCGAGCAAGGACCTGGGCCGTGTGCTGGCACTGGCCTTCCTTGCAGAAAGAGAAGACGATGAGCTCATCGATTCCTGGCCGGAAAGCTGGGCAACTGCCTTGGAGACGACTTTTCCCGAGCAGGCCGAACGCTGGCTTTCGGACATCGGCGGCGGCCTGGAGCAAATGCTCCAAGCGGCGCATGCGGAGTATCTCGAAGAGGCCCATCACACCTGCACCAGCGGGCTACTGGCTCGCCATCGACTGAGTCTCGATGCATTTGCGGCTCTGGGCCGACGCGTGATGGGCGAGTTGATTGAGCCGGCTAGACGACTGGCTCAATAAAACCGACAGGGCCCTGGAATCGGGTTTTCGCACGAAGCTTTATTTAACGGCACAGGCCCGGTAAGCTGCCAATGTCATGACCAACTTCGCCTTCCTCCCCAAGCGTTTCAGCGACATCGCCGCTGCTGCGACCCGGGCGGAGGGCCATATCCACGGTGATCCACGCGCCGCCTGCTTCCACGCCCGCTTCGCTCTGGAAGCCGCCCTGCACTGGCTGTACCGCTTCGAGGACCGGCTGAACCAGCCCTATGACCGCAACCTCGCCGCGCTGCTGTACGAGAACAGCCTGCGCCGGGTGATGGACG
>CAZUTZ010000441.1:0-1870 GCA_964623655.1 uncultured Wenzhouxiangella sp. | reverse complement strand
CTAGAGGGTTTACCGATCGTCACCGGGCCGCGCCAGGCGTTCTGAATCGTCTCGGCGGATCGTTTCAGCTCCCCCCCGACTGGTTGTATTGAGGTTCATGGCGCCGGTTCGGCCAGGTGACTTTTGCAGCCCAGGGCCTCGGCCGCATTGTGCAGTTGTCGGTCGGCGGTGAGAATGGGCCAGCCTTGTGCTGCTGCGACCGACAGGTGCAGGGCATCGAGGGTCCGCAGGCTGGTGTTTCGTTGCTGCAGCCAGGTGCGCGCCTGCCAGTACTGACGCTCTTGCAGTTCGGCGCGTTCAAAGACCGCCTGACGCAGATCTTCGGCGAAGACGCGGTCGATGTCGGCGGCCTGCTCTTGGGTCAGCTCTCCCGTTCGGACCCAGCGAGCCAGGGTGGAAGCCAGCTCGACTTCGGTCAGCAGGCTGATCACGGGCCGGTACCGCTGCTGCAGTGCTTCGGCCACGCCGGTCAGCGGTTCGGACCGATACAGCGGCGCAACCAAACTGGTGTCAAAATAAGCCAGCGCTTCAGCCACGTTCGTCGCGCTGTTCGCGAATCAGGTCGGCCGCGCTGGTCTGAGCCGGCGGCAGACTGGCACGCAGGGCTTGGCGTTCCTCCGCGCGTGCAGCCGCAACGCTTTGGTCATCAGGCTGTTCCCGCGGTGGCGCCAAGCGCGCAATCACCCGTCCGCGCCGGGTGATCTCGATCTCCTGGCCCTGTTCGACCGCGTTGAGCAGATGGCTGAGTTTTTGCCTGGCTTCTCGAATGCTGAATTGCATGGCCCAATCCTTTTGTGTACAGAATTTAGTGTACACCGGAGATGTCGTAGCTGCCCGCCGGCTCAATCCTGACCGGGACGATCGGCTTTTGTCATAATCAGGCCTGGTTCCAAAGCTCTTCACACCATGGCCAAGACCGCCTCCACCATGCTGCCGCTGGGCACACCCGCCCCGGATTTCGCCCTGCCGGATACCGTTTCCGGCCGGACCGTCTCCTATGCCGACATTGCCGGTAACAAGGCCACCCTGGTCATGTTCATCTGCAACCACTGCCCCTTCGTCAAGCACGTGCTCGACGAGCTGGTCCGGCTTGGACAGGACTATTCAGGTCCCGAGGTCGGCATCGTGGCCATCAGCAGCAACGACGTGCACGGTTTTCCGCAGGACCGGCCCGAGCGCATGAAGGAATTGGCCGAATCCCTGGGCTTCGCTTTCCCCTACCTGTACGACGAATCACAGAACACGGCACGGGCCTACGGCGCGGCCTGCACGCCGGATTTTTTCGTCTTCGACGGCGAGCAGCGTCTGGCCTATCGCGGGCAGCTGGACGATTCGAGACCGGGCAACGGGATTCCGGTCACCGGCCGCGATATCCGCGCCGCACTGGACGCCCTGCTGGCCGGTGAATCCGTCAGCCAGGACCAGAAGCCTTCGATCGGCTGCAACATCAAGTGGAAAGACGGCTGACGCAGCGCACTGCATGAGCTTTCCGATCGATCCGCTGCTGCCGCAGCTGGTCGCCACACTGGAAGAACACCGAACCGCCCTGCTCAGCGCCCCGCCCGGCGCCGGCAAGACCACACGCGTCCCGCCGGCGCTGCTGGCATCAAGCTGGCTGAACAAGGGCAGGATCCTGATGCTGGAGCCACGCCGCCTCGCGGCCCGCTCGGCGGCGCGCTACATGGCGCGCGAGCGCGGCGAGCCGGTCGGCCGCACGATCGGCTATCGCACCCGGCTGGACACACAGGTGTCGTCGGCCACGTGCATCGAAATCGTCACCGAGGGCATTCTGACCCGCATGATCCAGTCCGATCCCGGCCTGGAAAACATCGGCTGCCTGATCTTCGACGAATTCCACGAACGCGCCCTG
>CAZUTZ010000440.1:0-1885 GCA_964623655.1 uncultured Wenzhouxiangella sp. | reverse complement strand
GTCGCGGGTGCGCATGTTTGCGGCCTTCAGACCGATCACCTTGCCCTGCTCGTCGCGCTGAAAATCAATGCTCCCCAGCGGGAACTCGGCGTCAAAGCCATCCTCGGAGCGGTGACGAAGCCGATGCGAACCGAGGCGGCGCTGGTGCAGCACCAGCTGCTCGTCGTCCAGGCTGATGTCGTAAAACACCTCCAATTCGTCGCTGAAATAGCGCCCGGCAAAATCAGCAAGATTGACGGCGCCTGACTCCTCGTCATCGAGCCGGACGCCGCGATGTTCGCCGTTCTGGAACAAGGTCAGCGCCGGGGCCACGCCATCGTTATCAAAATCGACATCGAACACGACGCGCGCGTTGACCACATCGATGGTGAAACTGCGGGCATCGACCGGCGTCATTGCAAACGCGGGTTGTCCGGTTGCCTGGATCATGTAGCGCTCTTCATCGCGGAAAAAACGCAGCACAAAGCCCGGCATGGCCTCAAGCTCATAGCGACCGACATAGGCGTCAAAAAAGTGGTCCTCGAACGGCGCATCCGGATCAATCGGTGCATAATCCTCGGTTGTCTCCAGCGACTCAAGCGCATCGCCGATCAGCAATTCTGTCAGGTCGTCGACCAGGGTCGGCGGCAGCTCGTGGTGATTGGCAAACAGCATGATCCCGGCGTTCAAATCGGGATAGTAGTAGAACGCCGACAGATGGCCCAGATCACCGCCGCCATGCTGCCAGCGACGCAGCCCGCGCCAGTCCTCTACGACCAAACCGAGACCATAGGTCGTGCCCTCGAACGGCTCGGTCAGCATCTCACCCACAGCGGAACCTGCATGGGCAAACGTGGCCAGTTCAGCCATCCAGCGGGCCATGTCGCCAACCGTTGTGTAGACGGCGCCGGCGCCCGGCGCACCGCCAAGATCACGCGCTTCGCGCCAGGCCTCGTCTTGCTGGCTGTAGCCACGGGCCGCATTGGCCACGACCACGGTCGGATCAAGCCGAACACCGGTAGCGTTCATCTGCAGCGGTTGAAACACCTCTTGCGCAAGCCATTCGGCAAACGAAGTGTTTGTGACCTGCTCGATTACCCTGGCTACCAGCACGTAGCCGGTATTGTTGTAGTTCCACTCCGCACCGGGGCTGTTTTGCAGTTCAGGCTGGCGACGAATCAGCGCAATGGCTTCTTCCGGTTCGATCCAGTCGCCTTTTTCGATGCGCACACCGGCCAGGGCCAGCGCGTTCAGAAACTCCCGGTAGCCGCTGGTGTGAGTGACCAGATGATGCAGCGTGACGGTTTCGCCGAAATCGGGCAGGTCGGGAAAGTAGTCGCGAATGTCATCATCCAGCGACAGCTGGCCCTGCTCATGCAGCCGCGCCAGCGCATACCCCGTGAACTGCTTGCCGGTGGAGCCGATGTTGGTCGGCGTATCCACGGTAAACGGCATGCCGAAACTCAAGTCTGCCAAGCCCACCGCGTGCGCGGCTACCAGTTCACCATCGCGCACCAGCCCCGCGACCGCGCCTGGACGCTCGCCGTCCATGGTCGCCAGCAGCTCCTCCAGCTTCTCCTGAAGGTCAGGATCTTTCTCCAGCGCCATGACCGGCGCCACAATCAAACTCAAACTCAAACTCAAACTCAGCAGCAGGCTGCCGATTACCCAGCGATGCATGACAAATTACCTCCCGCTACCCAAACTTTGATCGCCATAGTATGGAACTATTTTTTTCTCTGCGCCCGTGCCGGAAGCCACGTTGTATGGTTGAGACCAAGCCACTCGTTTAGACTCTTGTGCCAATGGGACATCATTCACCGACCTCCGCTACTGCTCACTCTCACGAGTCGTCCGACGTGCTGATCATCGGCGGTGGTCTGGCCGGTCTGGTCACGGCGCTGGA
>CAZUTZ010000439.1:0-1888 GCA_964623655.1 uncultured Wenzhouxiangella sp. | reverse complement strand
CAGCGCTTGATGAACTGGTGACGGCTCACACCGTGGCTGGCAGAGCGCGGCCCGCGTTTCAGCCCGACACTCTTCAAGGCATGCTCACCGGCTTCATCGACCTTGTCTTCGAGTACGACGGCCGCTGGTACGTGGCGGACTACAAGTCCAACTACCTGGGGCCTGATGCCGCCAGCTACAGCCAGGAGAACATGAGCCAGGTGATCCTGGACAAGCGCTACGACCTGCAGTATGTGTTCTACACCGTGGCCTTGCATCGCCTGTTACGCCAGCGGCTTGGTCAGGCCTACCGGCCGTCCGATCACCTGGGCGGGGCGGCCTACCTGTTCCTGCGCGGCTGCGACAACGAGGAGACCGGCGGGGTGTTCTTCGAGCCGGCCAATATCGAGCTGATCGAGACGCTGGATACCATGTTTGCCGGCCAGGAGCACCGCCATGTCGCATGACACGCTGATTGATGATCTTCGTCTATGGCGCGAGTTGGGCTGGATCCGCCTGCTTGATGAGCACTTCGCCGATTTTCTGGCCGGACTGGACCGGCAGACCGATAGCCGGGTCTTGCTGGCCGCGGCCATGGCCAGTCATCAACTCGGCAAGGGCCATGTCTGTCTCGACCTGGCCAGCTGGATGGCCGATCCCGCGGGCTATCTCGGTCTGCCGCCGGAAGATGCCGAGCCAGTTGAGGCTGAGGATCCGGCACGAACGCGGCGGCGCAGCGAGGCCGAGGCGCGGCTGAAGATTCGTCTGGAGTCGCTGGATCTTGAAGGCATGGAACAGGCCATCCGGGGCTCGGAGCTGGTCGGCACGCCCACGGATGACGCCGCAACCCCGCTGGTCCTGGATCACGGCAAGCTCTACCTGCGGCGCACCTGGCTGGCTGAGACCGGCATCGTCAAGGCGATCTCAGAGCTGGCCGGCGCGCAAGCCATGGCGCCATCGGCTGAGTCTGTCGGACAGGCCATCCGCGAAATATTCGGCGGTAAAGGCCGACTGCTGACGGTGGGGCAGAGCGAGCCGGACTGGCAGCAGGTCGCCTGCGCATTGGCAGTGCGCAGCGGACTGACCATCGTCACCGGCGGCCCCGGAACGGGCAAGACCTGGACGGTGGTGCGGATCATCGCCCTGCTGCAGATGCTGCACCCCGAACAGACCGCTCGCCCGCTGCGCATCCGCCTGGCCGCTCCAACCGGCAAGGCCGCCCAGCGTCTGACCGAGTCCATCAATGCGGGTTGGCAGGAACTGTCCCGTGAGCAGCAACAGGTCGGCCTGCTAGCGCCAGAGCCTGCTTCGACCCTGCACCGGCTGCTCGGCAGTCAGTACCACACGCGCCATTTCCGGCATGACCGCAGCAATCCCGTGCCGGCCGACGTCGTGATCGTCGATGAAGCCAGCATGATCGACCAGGAACTGATGCATTGCCTGCTCGACGCGCTGGCGCCGTCCACTCGGTTGATCCTGCTGGGTGACAAGGATCAGCTGTCCTCGGTCGAGGCCGGCGCCGTGTTTGGGGATTTGTGCCGCGAAGCTGACCAGCCTGGATACAGCGCTGAACTCAGTCATTGGCTAGAAGGCGTGCTGGGCGTTCGTCCAGAGGGGCAGGGTGTCGGCGGCTTGGCCGACCATCGCGTCATGCTGCGACGCAACCGCCGCTCGACCGCAGCGATCAACCAGCTGGCAACAGCCGTCAACGCAGGCGAGGCCGAGACCGCCATCCAGCTGCTGCGAGAGCATGATGGTGATGAACTGGCATGGCCCGTGATCGATGTGGAGCAGCAGACCGGCTTGAAGGCGCTGGTCTTCGAGGGCTATCGGTCCTATCTGGATGAAATCAAGGCAACGCGACCGAAGGCCGCCAATCCGACTGAGACCGATATTGATAACTGGGCTC
>CAZUTZ010000438.1:0-1892 GCA_964623655.1 uncultured Wenzhouxiangella sp. | reverse complement strand
AGCGGCGATCTGCTTGCCCCCGACCTGAACGGGCAGCTCAGGCTGGATGAGGGGCGAATCGTCAACGCGCCCATCGGCCTGCGCATTGAAGATATCGAATTGGCGCTCGATGGCACCGAACAGCAGGCCACGCTGACCGGCAGCATGCGCGGCGGCGAGGGCCATATGAACGTTCGCGGCGAACTGGAGCTGGTTGACGAGCAGTGGCATGTCGAAACGACGGTTGACGGCGAACGTTTCACCTTTGCCGACGTCAACTGGCTGCGGCTGCAGGCCAGCCCTGAGATCTACCTGAGTCGCGATGGTGACGGACTACTGACTCTGGACGGCGATATCCGAATCGACCAACTGCGGGCGGGCTTGCCGCCAGGCGTTGAGCAACGAGTCAACGTTTCGCCCGATGTTCGGGTGCGAGGCGAAGTCGACGAAGAAGAGGATATATCGGATCTGGCCCAGCGCCTGCAGGGCCGGCTGGGCCTGGATCTGGGCGATGATGCCCGTACCAGTGCGCTGGGCATGCAGGCCCGCCTGGCCGGAGACCTGGAATTGCTGTGGGATCGCCAGACCATCGAGCCGCGGGCACGCGGGGTGATTCGTATTCCCAGCGGTTCTTACCGCGCCTATGGCCAGAACCTGGAAATCGAAGACGGCGAGGTCGTGTTCACCGGCCACGCCATCGACAATCCCAGCCTGAACATCGAGGCCGTGCGCGAGATCTTCGGCGACCCGCAGGTGGAGAAAGCCGGTGTGCGTATCCGCGGCAACGCCCGCGACCCGCGCATCACCCTGTTTACCGATCCGCCGACCAGTGAGGAAAAAGCCTTGGCCTATGTGGTCACCGGCGCCAACTTCGATCACGCTTCAGGCCAGGCGGCGATCAACGTCGGCTTTTACCTGCTGCCGCGCCTGTTCGTCAGCTACGGCATCGGCCTGTTCGAAGCCGGCAACGTGCTGTCGGGTCGCTTCGAGTTATCCCAGCGCTGGGGGGTGAGAGTCGTTTCCGGCGAACGCGATACCGGCGTCGACCTGAGCTTTGCCATTGATCGCTGAGCGATTGCCGACGACTCATCGTCTCAGTCTGCCGGCCCGTAGGCGTAGTCACCGCCGCGACGCAGCGCCTCCCGATAAGCCTCGCGCGACTGAACGCGCTCGACATAGGCGATGATGGCAGGATAGGCCTCGTCAACCGTTCCCTGGGAGACAGCAGCTTCGAGCGGAAAGCTCATCTGGACGTCCGCAGCGGAAATCTTTTCGCCGCCGAACCACTCGTGCTCGGCCAAGTGGCGGTCGACAAAGCCGAAGTGAGTCGCAATCTGGGCATTGATGAAGCGGTTGTCGACCTCGTCGGCAATCTTGCGCAGGATCGGGCGAATGAAAAAAGGAGCCGGCCCGCTGCGCAGGCGATTGAAAACGAGTCTGAGCAACAGCGGCGGCATCAGTGAGCCTTCCGCGTAATGCATCCAGTAGGCAAACTGCCAGTAGGCCGCATCATCGACCGGCGGAGCCCACTGCGCATCGCCGTAGGTGCGCGCCAGATATTCCACGATCACCCCGGACTCGGCGTAGGTTTCGCCCTGGTCGGTGATCACCGGCGCCTTGCCCAGCGGATGGACTTTTCGCAAGGCCTCCGGCGCCAGCGATGTTTTTTCGTCGCGCTCATAGCGTTTGATGCGGTACTCGACGTCAAGCTCTTCCAGCAGCCACAAAATGCGCTGCGAACGCGAGTCCTCAAGATGATGCACTACGACCATAGCGTCGAATTCTCCTTGCGGCGGCGTTTGAACGCCGTCTGTTTTAGTTCAACGTCCATGCTCGCACAAGCGGCGTGACGCGGGGAGGAGACCAGATGATCGCTGACCACGCCGACCGGACTAGTGGGCCATGCGGCTAAT
>CAZUTZ010000437.1:0-1894 GCA_964623655.1 uncultured Wenzhouxiangella sp. | reverse complement strand
TCACCAGCAGTCCCCGGTGAGACGCCGCCAGGATCAGCGGTTCCGGCCCCTCATCGATTGCCAGTGAGGCAAAAGATACAGAGCCGTCGCCAATGCCCTCCCCGGTATCACGCCACCATTGCTCGATCGGTTCCCGCAAGGCATCGGTACCCAGTTCGTCGGCCAGTGCCTGCAGACCATCGAGCATCTCCGGCGTCGGCTCAGTCAGGCGCCCCCCAATGATCTTCTGAGGCACAGTGTCCGGCCAGGGACGCTCATTCAACTCGGCCAGAAAACGACTGTCCGGGCGCAGATCAATCTTGGCGGCTCCGGTGCCGTCGCGCAGGCTGGCAAAAAGCGAGAACCGGCCCTCCGGGATATCGCGCGCCCATTCGCGAATTTCCAGCCAGGCACGCAGGCGGGCCCAGTCAGACCCCTGGTTAGGCGTACCGATCATGACCACACCCGCCACTTCCGGACCATCGGTTCCGGCCGCTCCGTCCACCGGATGACGCCAGCGTGAGACAAAGTCTCGTATCACCAATCCGCCCATGCTGTGGCCGATCAGAAACACGCGCTCGGCCGACAACTCGGGCCAGTACTCTGCCAGCAGATCGGCGCTGTGATCAATCGCCTGATCGTTGGGGTAGCGGAATTCCCAAGCCGTCCAGCCGGCTTCAGCCAGGGCGGCCGCCAGGTCATCCCAGATGCCGCCGGGTTCGTCCAATCCATGTACCAGCACCACGTCCGGTGAGGCGACCTCATGGTCGCTAATGGTCGGGTGAAATCCGATCAGCTCGGGCGGCAGCGTCATGGCCTCAGGAAACCACTCTTCAAGCTGTTCCTGGGCAATCAAACGCAGTTCGCGTTCTGTCTCCGGATGTTGCTCTGTCCACCACAACCAGGCCGATATCAGCCCAAAGGCGAGCAGCGGCAGTAGAAGAAGCAGGACTAGGGTGGAACGGCGCATGGACTATTTGACGAAGCGGTCAAAACAAACGGATTTAAACAAGACGATCTACTCAGTCGGAAAGCGATTATGATCAAACGATGTTTAATTCTGGATTGTGACAATTCGCTCATGAAGTGGTTGTGTTTTCGGTTTTCATCAAACTCCATCGGTTCTGCCGGCGCCCTGGCGACGGTGCTATTGCTGGGTGCCGTCGGCTCGCCGTCGGCACTGGCACAGGTCAATCAGCCGCCGGTCAATCTGGGCAACACCAACTTTGTCGACGGCCGCGCTTTGCCTGGCATTATGTTCCAGCAGACACTGATCGGGGCCAATGGCAGCAGCTTCCGGAACAATGATGGCGACCGCCAGCCTGTTCCAGATAACGTCAGCACACTGGGGCTGGCTACGCAAATCGCGTGGTTGTCCGAGCATCAGCTGCTGGGTGCAAACTGGGGCGCGGAGTTCATTCTGCCGCTGGTTCATGTTGATCTGGGCATCACTCCTGAGTTGAGCAATTCACGGACCGGATTTGGCGACTTGTTCCTAAGCCCGCTGGTCCTGCAGTGGTCCGGGCAGGAACTGTTCGGCCGGCCGTTCTGGCAGCGCTTCAACCTTAACGTCACGGTACCCACCGGCGCCTATGACCCGGCCAGAGCCGCCAACCCGGGGACCAATACCTACCGCGTCAATCCGCACTATGCCGCCACCTGGTTGTTCTCCGACCAGTGGGAGCTCAGCGCGCGCTTTCACTATCTTTGGAACGGCCGCAACACGGACCCGGCTCTGTCGCTGGACGCCGACTCGACGCGTGCCGGTCGGGCCGTGCATACCAATCTTGCCGTCTCGCGCGAAATGCGCCCCGGCCTGCGCGCGGGGCTGGCTGCCTACCATCTGCGCCAGATCAGTGACGATCAGATCGACGGCAATACAATGCCGGGCTCACGCGAGCAGGTCGTCGGCATC
>CAZUTZ010000436.1:0-1896 GCA_964623655.1 uncultured Wenzhouxiangella sp. | reverse complement strand
CGGTGGCGGTTGACGAAATCGACCAGGATCAGGCTGTCGTTGACCACCACCCCGGCCAGCGCGATGATCCCGAACAGGCTGAGCAGGGACAGCGGCAAACCAAGTAACCAGTGCCCGAGAATGGCCCCGATCATGCCGAAGGGGATGACCGACATGATCAGCAGCGGCTGCAGATAGGACTTCAGCGGTATGGCGATCAGCGAGTAGATCAAAAACAGGGCCAGGGCCGTGCCCCACAGCAGATCGCGCTGCAGCTCCTGCTGGCTGCGGGTTGCTCCGCCGAGGCGGTAGCGGACGTTGGGATAGCCGCTGAGGATTTCCGGCAGGTAGACTTCCCGGAGCTCGCCGGCGATGCGTCCAGGCTCGGCGATGTCGGTGTCCACGCGCGCCGTGACGCTGATCGAGCGCTCGCGGTCAAAACGCCGGATGCTGGCCGGCGTGCTGCCCACCGTGACATCGGCCACGGCGCCGAAGGGCACGGCTTCCCCGTCCGGCGTGCGGATGCGCATGGTCTCCAGGTAGCCTTCCGAAGTTCTCTCCTCGCGCGGGAAGCGCACCATGACCCGCACATCGTCCTGCCCGCGCTGGATGCGCTGTACCTCCTCGCCGAAAAAGGCCTGGCGGACCTGCCTGGCCAGATCCTGCTGGCTCAAGCCCAGCGCCTCTGCCTCGGGAAGGATATTGAGCTGGAGCTCCCGCGTTCCGCCTTCAAAGGAGTTGCGGAGGTCGTAGGTACCCTCGAAGGCGCGTACGCGAGCTTCCAGTTCGCCGGCGGCGGCCTCAAGCTGGGCCAGATCACGGCCGACCAGCTGAAAGCTCAAATCCGGGCCGTCGCCGCCGGGTCCGCCGGAGCCGCCGATCTGGAGTGTGCGCACGCCGGGGATATCGCCGACCTCTTCGCGCCACACCCGCTCCAGTTCGCGCGTACTGACCCGATTGGCCTCGTCCCGGCTCATTTCGACCAGGATGCCGCCGGACACATCCGAGCGGGCCCAGGAAAACGTGGTGCGCACCACCGGTTGGTCAAAGCCGTGCTCTTGCTGAATGCGCTCGTCGGCTGCCGACAGCCGCTCGATGAGCAAATCCAGGTTGGCGTGCGTTACCGAAGCCGGTGTGCCTTCATTCATTTCCAGCTCGGCCTGCATGAAGTCGCTGGCGATGTCCGGGAACCAGACGACGCGCACCAGTCCGCCGACGATCAGCCCGATCGACAGGATCAGAATCGAAATGAAACCGGCCAGGGCCAGGTAGCGATGGCGCAGGAAGACCTCCAGTGACGGCAGGTAGACCTTGTCAACCATCTTGTAAAGCCCGTCGGAAAAGCCGCGCTGGAAGCGGATGAATCGATTGCCGGTGTCGGGTTCGTATTTCTTGATGCGCATGTGCGCCAGGTGGGCCGGCAGGATGAGCTTGGATTCGACCAGCGACATCAGCAACGCCAGCACGACCACCCAGCCGATGGCGGCGAAGAACTCGCCTTGAACCCCGGACACCAGCAAGATCGGCAAAAACGCCGCAATCGTGGTCAGCACGCCGAATGTGGCCGGGACGGCGACCTTGTAGACGCCGTTGACCACGTTCTCGACCGAGTGGCCCTTGTTGCGAATTTCGGTGTAGGCCGACTCCCCCATGACAATGGCGTCGTCGACCACGATGCCCAGCACCACCAGGAACCCGAACAGACTGATCATGTTGATCGTCACACCCACCGCCGGCAGGAGCCACAGCGTCCCCATGAAGGCGGTCAGCAGGCCGACCATGACCCAGAAGGCGAGTTTCAGGCGCAAAAACAGGGCCAGGATCAGAAACACCAGCAGCGCGCCGGCGGCCAGATTCTTGCTCATCATCTCGATGCGGCCGCGCAGCATGTAGGACAGGTCGGCCCAGTAGTCCACG
>CAZUTZ010000435.1:0-1903 GCA_964623655.1 uncultured Wenzhouxiangella sp. | reverse complement strand
TGGCCGTGGCCGCCGCCATCGCCATTTTCGGCCTGCAGTCGGGTGCGGCCCTGGCCACTGTGGTCGGCGTGCTGGTCGAAGTCCCGCTAATGCTGGCCCTGGTCAAGTACGCCAATCGAACGCGCAAGTCTTTTCCCGAGCCGGAGGCTGCCACCAGTTCATGAGCGACGCCCCCGACATTCGGATGGACGATCAAGCCCGCGATTGGCTCAAACAGCAGGGGACGGGCCTGATGATTCGGCCCTCACCCCGTCACGGCTGCTGCGGCGGCCAGGCCCTGGTTCCGGTGGTCGAACGAGGCTAGTCGCGCCGGCCGTCACCCACCAGGCCCACTATGAACAGCGGCTGGAAGAAGAGAGCCGGTCCATCGCCAAGCTGGGACTGGAGACGGATTTCGAGCTGCTCAGCGGTGCGCCCCGAGGCGTAGTCAGCGATGCGCTGCCCCAGAAAGCCAAACTCGGTCAACGCCGGAGCAGCCGGAAATCCGCGGTCGAATGCTTTACTCCGGCACCGTATTTTTGTGGATGACGCCGTCCTTCATGATCATCAGGAAATTGTCCTCGGGGTCGGCCACCAGATCGATGTTGGCAATCAGGTCGCCATCGACGAGCAGCAGATCGGCCAGTGCGCCCTCTTCAACCACGCCGACCCGACCCGGAGAGGGATTGCGGGGGCCGGACAAGGCCAGCAGCTCGGCATTGGTGCGGGTGGCCATGGTCAGTACTTCGGCCGGCTCGAACCAGCGCACCATCTTGGCCAGCTGGGCGCCCTGGCGGGTCGCCAGTCGGGCATCGAACAGCGTGTCGGTACCCCAGGCGATCTTCAGGCCGTATTCAATGGCCAGCGCATAGGCGTTGTCCGTGCCCTGAAACATCTGGATCTGCTTGAGTCGATTGACTGAACCCGCGGGAAACGGGGTGGCGTCCTCGTCGTCAAGAAACGGCTGCAGGTTGATCCAGATATCGTGCTCGGCCATCATTTCGGCGGTTTTCCGGTCCATCAGCTGGCCGTGGTCGATGACCCTGACCCCCGCCCGGATCGCGGTTTGGATCGCGCGCGGCGTATAGGCATGAACCTAGATATAGGTGCCCCAGTTTTCGGCGGCTTCGACTGCGGCCCGAAATTCGGCCTCGGTGTACTGCGACACATCAATCGGGTCATACATGGACGCCACGCCGCCGCCTGCCGCCAGCTTGATCTGGGATGCGCCGAGCATCAGCTGCTCGCGGGTGCGGCGCAGTACTTCGTCCACGCCATCGGCCACCGCGGCGGCACCCACACGTTCGGTGAAGTGCAGATTGCTGGTCGGGGTGCGCGGCAAGTCACTGCGGCTGCGGTAGTCGCCATGACCGCTGGTCTGCGAGATCATCGCGCCGGAAGGCCAGATACGAGGACCCTTGATCAGGCCCTCGTCAATGGCTCGTTTGACGCTGAAGACCGGTCCGGCCAGGTCGCGAATGCTGGTAAATCCGCGCATCAGCGTCTGCTCGGCTGCTTCAGCAGCAACCAGATTCAGAAAGCCCTCAGGACCTTCCAGCGCCACGTGGAGCGGAATCGACGCCATCATCAGGTGGTAATGGGCGTCGATCAACCCGGGCATCAAGGTACGACCGTCGCCGGAGATGACAATGGCGTTGTCATCGCCAGTATCGATCGGCTGGCGCGAGACCTGATCGATGAGGTTGTCGCGGACCAGCACGGATGAGGGTTCCGAAAGCTCTGGAGTTAAGCCATCAAAAATACGCACGTTCTCGATCAGCACGACCGATGGCACGTCGTCAGAGGCCGGCAGCGTGGCGGGCAGCACAAGGCATAAGGAAAAAACCAGGTTCCCGAGTTTCGGGTAGTTCACGTTGTTTTTGTTCGCGATGATCAGCAGGTTCGAATATAGCACTGCCGGCTT
>CAZUTZ010000434.1:0-1916 GCA_964623655.1 uncultured Wenzhouxiangella sp. | reverse complement strand
TCCGATCGCGGGCACGATCTCTTGGTCGCCTGCAGTAATCTTCGCTTTTCTGGTCCCTGGTCCCTAGTCCCTGGTCCCCCTTCAAACGACGTCCAACAAAAAAGCCCGGAGCAAATCACTGATCTGATCCATCGCCGAATGCATGCCGTGGTCGGTGTCGAAAAGGTGGAGGCTGGCCGACTTCGCCTCGGCGAAGCGCAGGGCATTGCGCCAGGGGATGATGTCGTCGCGCCAGCCGTGCATCACGCAGATCGGCCCCGATTGCACCGGATATTCCTGATCGATCAGCCCGGCATCGGGATAGCGATCGTTCAGATACAGCGCCGGGGCCAGCAGGAACAGTCCGCGAACCGGAATTCGACAGGCGGCGGCGACCGAGACATAGCCGCCCATCGAGGAACCGACCAGAATGGCGGGCTCGTCCAGCGATTCCAGTTCGCGGCACAGACGCTCAACGCGGCCGCCGGCGTCGTCGCGCAAATCGCGATAGTCCAGGGCCCGCCACAGCAGGCCCGCTTCTTCGACGATCGGGCTCAAACGACGGATCTTGGCTGAATCCGGGCTCGATAGGTGGCCGTGGCTGAAAATCACATACATGAGCGGAATTCACCATTCGAGGACGGCGGCCCAACCGCATCAAAGCCCCATTGCCTGGACGCGAAGCCAACCTGTAAAGCTTTAAGCATTAACATGGTGACATCTTCAACGTGATGGACGCAAAACATTGGTCCTGTCCAACAAAACCCGCAACCTGGCGCTGTTCTGCGATTTCGAAAACATCGCGCTCGGCGTGCGCGACGCCAAATATGCCGCCTTTGATATTCAGAAAGTGCTGGAGCGCTTGCTGCTCAAGGGCAATATCGTGGTCAAGAAGGCCTACTGCGACTGGGGTCGCTACCGCGAGTTCAAGCCGGCCATGCACGAGGCCGCATTCGAGATGATCGACATCCCGCACCTGCGTCAATCCGGCAAGAATTCGGCCGATATTCGCATGGTGGTCGATGCGCTGGATCTTTGCTACACCAAGTCCCATGTCGATACCTTCGTGGTGATCAGCGGCGACTCGGATTTTTCACCGCTGGTTTCCAAGCTGCGCGAAAACAACAAGACCGTGATCGGGGTGGGCGTGAAGAGTTCGACTTCGGACCTGCTGACCGCCAACTGCGATGAATTCATCTTCTACGACGACCTGATTCGCAGCAGCGAAAAGAAGCGAACCGCTACTCCGCGCAAGAAAGCCGTCAAAAAGAAAACGAAAAGCAAAGCAGCCGAGGCCGCAGCGCTGCCCGACAGCAAGGCCCAGGAGGCTTTCGACCTGGTGCTGGAGACCACCGAGGCGCTGTTTTCCGACCGCGACGCCGAAGAAAAGGTCTGGGGCTCGATGATCAAGCAGGCGCTCAAGCGGCGCAAGCCCGGGTTTTCGGAGAGCTATCACGGCTTCAAGAGCTTCAATCACCTGCTGCAGGAAGCCGAAAAGCTCGGACTGCTTGAACTGCAGCACGACGAGAAGTCGGGCGGCTACATCATCAAGCAGTATCGCGGCGACGATTAAACGACTGAATGCCTCGGATCGGCAGTTGCCGACCCGGAGGCAGGAAGCCGTTGCGCTGTGTTTCAGGCAGCTTTTTCAGTGCTCGTGGTGGGCGGTTGCTCGCCGCCGACCGAGTGCAGGTGCACGTCGCGCTGCGGGAAGGGGATCGAGCAGCCGGCGGCCTCGAGTTCGGTCTTGATCTGTTCCAGCAGGTCACTGCGAACACCCCAGAAATCCTCGGACTTGACCCATGGCCGGACGGCGAAATCCACGCTGGAATCGCCCAGCTCCATCACCATGATGACCGGTTCGGGATCTTCCAGAATTTTGTCGTGCGCCTTCAGAACCTTCTCGATGGTCGCCCGCGCTAATTTCAGGTCGTCTC
>CAZUTZ010000433.1:0-1918 GCA_964623655.1 uncultured Wenzhouxiangella sp. | reverse complement strand
AATTGACCCTGCTCTGTCTGGCCGAGACTTTTCAGGGCATCGGTACGCAGGCGTTGGGCCAGTTCACGAGGGTGGTCAAAGCAAGCAATGACCTGCTCGTCTCGCCACAGTTGGCCGCGACGTCGACCGGCGCTGACATCGGTGCTGTCGTTGAACACGGTCACGTTGGTTCCGGCCGCGGCCTGCTGACGAGCGACGGCATCGGCCACCTGTGCCGGTGTGGCGCCCGTCAACTGTTTGAATCCGGCCAGGTACAGGCGTTCCGAGACACTCCAGTTGCGGATGCGGTTGAGCAGTTTCGGGCTGCGAGTCAGCTCCAGCGTCAGCGACTCGCTGGCAGACTCGAGCTTGGTCTGCGGCGCGGCATCAAGCACCAGAAAATCGCTGACGGCGGCGGCGTGGGCCACGGCGTCATAGGGCCGGTTGCTCAATTCCACTTCAAGCAGCCGGGCCAGGTCGGCAAAGCTGGTGAAATGCTCCACGCGCAAGTCCGGCCGGGGCGGCACCGTCCGTGCCTGAGCGGCTGCCAGCAGAGTGACCTCATCACCGCAGTCGAGCAGGGCTTCGGTCAGTTGGGCGGCGGTCTCGCCCGTGCTCGCGTTGCCGATGAAACGCACCGCATCAATGGCTTCACGCGTCCCGCCGGCGGTAATCAACCAGCGCAGCTTTGTCCTGCCGGATGAGCGAGCTTCGTGCCAGCGCTGGATTTCTCGCAGCATGGCGGCCGGCTCGACCAGGCGCCCCGGTCCGCTGTCGCCGCAGGCCATGCTGCCGCTGTCAGGGTCAATGACCCGGTAACCCCAGCCTTGCAGCCGGGTCGCGGCGGCCTGGACTGCCGGATGGCGCCACATCTTCGGGTTCATGGCCGGCGCCAGCCAGAATGGCGTGGTCGGCACGCGGGCCAGGCTCAGGGTGCCGATCAGGTCGTCGGCCAGACCGGCAGACAGCCGGCTCAGCGTCGACGCCGAGGCCGGGTAGAGCAACACCAGGTCGGCCCATTCGGCTAGCCGGATATGGGCCATGGCATCGCCGGGTTCAAACAGATGCCCGTGCGGGACTTGGCCGGTCAGGCCCTCAACGCTGGCGGCGGTGATGAACTGTTCGGCGCCGGCCGACAGCACAACCCGCAGGTCTGCGCCCCACTTGCCCAACTGAGAGATCAGATCCAGCGCCTTGTAAGCGGCGATGGAGCCCGATATCAGCAGCAGTACCTTTGGCTTATCGCTCGACATTGTCAATCAGCCTGACCCCTTCCAGGCGCACGGCAGCCAGGCGCCGGCCCCAGTGCTCTTCGACATAATCGACGCTGAAGCCAGCCTGTTCCAGCGCCCGCCGCACGGCCGCGCAGTCCTGATTCGAGGCCAGCAGTTCATACAGCCGAGGTGCGAGCGCCCGCGCGCTGGCGCTCAGGCGCGCGTTGCGCGAACTCATGGCCAGTCCGTCGGCTTCGCGCACGGTGGGCACGGCCACAATGTCGATCGGCAGGTGCAGAGCGCGAACCAGTTCCCGGATCAGCTGCAGCTGCTGGAAATCCTTCTCGCCGAAAAACGCCTGGCTGGGCATGACGATGTTGAACAGCTTCAGCACCACGGTCAGCACGCCGTCGAAATGGCCGGGGCGATGGGTCCCGCACAGCAGCTTCGAGATGTCGGTCTCGGTCACGCGCACGCGGTAGCCGTCTGGATAGAGCGCCTCGGCGGTGGGTACAAACACGGCGTCCGCGCCGGCCTCGCGCAGGATAGTAAGGTCGCGGGCCAGCGTTTGAGGGTACTTTTCGAGGTCGTTCGGGTCGTCGAACTGAGCCGGGTTGACGAAAATCGACACCAGCGTGCGTTCACAGGTGGCCAGGCTTTGCCGGATCAGGTTCAGGTGCCCATCATGCAGGGCGCCCATGGTGGGAACAAAGCCCAGCGAGGCC
>CAZUTZ010000432.1:0-1921 GCA_964623655.1 uncultured Wenzhouxiangella sp. | reverse complement strand
TGAATGGGGCATGACCTATGCGCTGGAAGACGACATGGTCGGCGATGATGTCGAGCTCATTCTGGAATTCGAGGCCATTCGGCAGTAGTCCGTTGGAGTTTGGCGGGCGAGGTCCGTCAGACGGCTGAAAATTCGATGCATCGGTTCGCCGCCGAACAACGAAAAACCTCACCCATGCCTTTTGGCGCGGTCGCTGGGTACCGCGGTGAGCGGATTCTCCGGCCATGGGTGCTTGGGGTACCTGCCGCGCATGTCCTTGCGCACCTCCGGATAGGCGTTGGTCCAGAAGCTTTCCAGGTCGGCGGTCACCGCCAGCGGCCGCCCGGCCGGTGAGAGCAGGTGCAGGACGACCCGCAAGCGACCATCGGCGATGCGGGGTGTGGTTTGCCAGCCGAAAACGCTTTGCAGTTTGGTCGCCAGCACAGGGTCGCCTTCGGCCCGGTAGTCGAGGGCGACTTCGCGTCCGGTCGGGATGGTGAGTCGAGCCGGCGCCAGGCGATCCAGTTCGGCCCAGCGTGCAGGATCAAGCCGGCTTTTGAGCGCGTTCAGCAGATCCACGCGTTCGAGATCGCGCCAGCTCCGCGCCCCGTGCAGAAACGGCCCCAGCCAGTCCTCCAGCGAACTCAGCAGCGCGCCATCGTCGAAGTCCGGCCAATCGTCCGGGAACAGGCGATGCAGACAGCAAGCTCGGGCCTGCCACTGGCGCGTGGTCTTCGTCCACGGCAGAGCATCCAGGCCCCTGGCGCGGACAGCCTCGAGCAAGCCGGCTTCCAGTGCAGCGGCCGGCGGTTCGGGCAGCTCGTCTTCAGCCAGGACCAGGGCGCCGAGTCGGCGCTGGCGCAGTGCCACGACGCGACCGCGCGCTTCGTTCCATCGGGCGGTCTCGACGTTCTCGATTCCAGTCGCCAGGACGGTTTCCAGTTCGGCCTGACTGACGGCCGCGGCCAGGAAAATGCGCGATTGACGCGCCTGGCCGTCGAGTTCGGCGGCGACCAGCCAGGCTTCGCCGGCCAGCGGGTCGTCCTCGGGCAGGAAGGCGCCGCGGCCATTGCTCAAGCGAAAACGCCCCCGCCCGCCGCGCGCCTGGGCAACGCGGTCGGGGAAGGCCAGGGCCAGCAATTCGCCCACCGCTGCATCCTTGTTGTCTTCCCGGCCGGCTTTCCTCGCGCACAGACGGTCGGCCAGCTGGCGCAGCGGTTTGAGCCGCGCGCGAGGGGCTTTGGCGTGACCGCGCCTCAGCGCATCCAGCCGCTCTCGCAAGTCGCTGCCCGAGCGTGGCGGCAGCAGATCGCGGTCGCTGAGCAGGGCGGCCAGTTCGGCGGCCAGGCGGGATGCGCCGGTTTCGCGACCCCGCAGCAGCAAATGGGCCAGGCGCGGATGCAGGCCGGGTTCGAGCATGGCGCGGCCATGAGCGGTGATGCGGCCATGTGAATCCAGCGCTTCGATCTGGCGCAGCAAGTCGGCGGCCTGGGCCCAGTGCGCCGCAGGCGGCGGGTCCAGCCAGGTCAATTCACCGGGCTCAGCCGAGCCCCAGCCGGCCAGTTCCAGCACCAGGGAGGCAAGATCGGCCTGCTCGATTTCAGGCGCGGTGTGGGGACGCAGCCGCGCCTGCTCGCTCTCGCTCCAAAGCCGGTAACAAACGCCGTCTTTCAGTCGTCCGGCGCGACCAGCGCGCTGCTCGGCGGAGGCTCGCGATACGCGTTCGGTGATCAGCCGGCTCATGCCCGAGTTCGGATCGAAGGCGGCGCGACGCTGCCGGCCGGCATCAATGACCACGCGAATGCCCTCGATGGTCAGGCTGGACTCGGCGATGGCGGTCGCCAGCACGACTTGTCGCTCGCCCGCCGGCGCGGGCGCAATGGCCGCATCCTGGTCGTCCGGGCGCCTCTGGCCAGACAGCGGGCACAGCCGCACCGCCTCC